>NZ_JBHYJA010000027.1:0-73465 GCF_042740355.1 Streptomyces sp. NPDC059010 | reverse complement strand
TTCGTTCCCTCTTGGCGCACTTGTTAGTCTTCTTTATAATACCTTACCCCCAGCCTCCGCCCGGGCGCGGCGCGGCGCGCCCCCCCCCCCCCCCCCCCCGGCCGTAGGTCGCACGAGGGGAGACGCTAGCGGCCGGTGGCCGACGTGGTCTTGGACGAATTTGCACTCGCCGACAGAGCGAGCGCCCCTTCCACCCGGCGAGCGGCCATCATCTGTCCGGGTGTGGTGCCGGCTATGGCCCGGAACTCGCGGTTGAGGTGCGCCTGGTCGTAGAAGCCGCAGGCCGTCGAGATCTCGGTCAGACTCGTGGCCCCGCGGCCGAGCAGCGCGACGGCGTGCCGGAAACGCAGCACGCGAGCCGACGCCTTGGGGGTCAGCCCGATCTGCTGGGTGAACCGCCGGATCAAGTAGCCCTGGCTCCACCCCACTTCGGCGGCGATGCGGGCGATCGGGATCACCCCCGCGCTGCCGGACAGCAGCCGCCAGGCGTGGCCGACCTCGGGCGAGGGCTCCGGGCCGTGCCCGAGCCGGGCGAGCAGCGCCGCGTCCAGCAGGTCGAACCGGGCCGCCCAGTCCCGGGTGTCCGCCAGCCGCTCCACCAGCGTTCCGGCGTCGGGCCCCAGCACGTCCCGGACCTCGACGGCCAGGTTCGTCAGCTCGCTCATCGGCATGCCGAACAGCCGGTAGGCGCCCAGTGGCGTGAACTCGACCCGGATCGCCTCCTGGCCGCCGGGGTGCACACAGATCGCGGGCCGGTCCTCCAGCCCCACCACGAGCGACCCGATCCGCCCGCTGTCCCCGTCCGGTACACCCAACCGCCGGACCTGGGAGAACGGCTCCGCGAGGCTGATCACCAGGGTCGCGTGCCCGGTCGGCACCAACCGCGCCTCGTACGGCGAGGTCACCGCTTCCCAGTAGCCGACGTAGCTGCGCAGAAACGGCCGTAACCCCGGATGCCAGGGCCGTGTGACCCGCCACAGACCACCGAGCCGCATGATGTCGACCGCACCGACGGCCGCCGGCCCGCCCCACGCACCCTGAACCACCAGAGGCTCACCTCACCCCTATGGGACCGCCTACTTCACCTTATCCATGCCTCCGCACCCACCTCCCGGGAAACGAAGTGAAAGTTGACAGGTGAACGGGTGCGGATCCGGCGAGCCGTCGGGGCATGCACCCTGGGGCGTCGAAACAGCCTGGCTGCCCGATTTTGAGACCATGGCCCGGTGGACGGTGATCCGGCTCTCGGCGGCGCCGAGCCGACGGACGCGACGGGCGCGACGGATGCAATGGGCTCGATGGATGCGCTCGACGTGCCGCCGACTGCCCGGACGGCGGTGGCGTGGCTGCCCCCACGCGAGCTCTGGCCGGTCATCCAGGACATCCGCTGGGAGCACGACCCGCAGGTACGGCGGTGGCCGCCGCATGTGAATCTGCTGTTCGGCTTCGTGCCGGAAGAGGAGTTCGCGCGTGCCGTGCCGTTGCTCCGCGTCGCCGCAGCACGGAACCCGGCGTTCACGGCACGTCTGGCCGGAGTGCGGTACTTCCGGCACCGGCACTACGCGACGGTCTGGCTCGATCCGGCAGCGGCGGATCCGGCACCTTGGGTCCGCCTCCAGCGCGAGTTGCAGCTGCGGTTCCCGCTCTGCCGCGGGCGCGGCGGCCGCTTCACCCCGCATCTGTCCCTCGGCCGCACCCAGGACCCGAAGGGCCTGGCCGCCGAGTGCGCCGCCCGGCTGGGCACGCTGTCGGCTGGGGTCGAGGAGGTCGTTCTGCTCTCCCGGCGCGGCGCGGAGGACCCCATGCGACCCCGCGCTGTGATCACCCTGGGCACGGGCGAGGTCCGCCACTCGCAAGTACCGACCACCTGAACCGACGATCCCGCAGCCGTACGAGCCGGTGGAACCGGCGGCGACGGCCGGCCAGCCCTCTCTCGGTCAGCCGACGGCGGAACAGCCCCTCTCGGTCAGCCGGCGGAGGCCGGTCAACGCCCCGCGGTCACGGCCTTGAGCTGCGCCAGCGCCTCCCGCGTCACCTGCGACAGTGTGCGCTGCTCCGCCTCCGCGATCCACCTCTCGAAGCCGACCTTGAAGACGGCGATCCCGGCCTCGGCGGTGAGACTCGCGGCCGGTTCCGTGACGGCGCGTCGGCGCAGGGCGTCGGCGAGCGCGGCCGACAGCGAGGCGAGCTTGATCAGCTCGCGCTCCTGGAGTTCCGCGTTCGCCATGATGACGGCCTGCCGCTGCCGGGAGTGTTCGCGGCGGCCGTCGTCGAACACCTTGGAGACTGCCTCAAGCGCCGCCGCGATCGCGTCCATCGGCGCCACGGGCTCCGGAGCCTCGGCGACGGCGTTCACGAAGAGTTCCTGCAGCGCGCTCGAACCGCCGAACAGCACCTCGCGCTTGTCGGCGTAATGCCGGAAGAAGGTCCGCTCGGTCAGACCGGCCCGTTTGGCGATCTCCGCCACGGTGGTCTGCTCGTAGCCGCGCTCGCTGTAGAGCTCCAACGCCGCTTCGGCCAGGCGTTCACGTGCGTTCGGCTCCCATCTGCCCATGCCTGGATCCTACGCGATGACAGTCCCTGACATCACATGCTAGCGTCGATGACAGTCACTGACATCAACAGTTTGGGGCTCTCCCATGCGTATCTTCGTGACCGGCGCGTCCGGCTGGATCGGCTCGGCCCTCGTGCCCGAACTCCTCGACGCGGGGCACCGGGTCGTGGGGCTCGCCCGCTCCGACGCCTCCGCCGTCGCCCTCACCGCCGCCGGAGCGGAAGTGGTCCGAGGCACGGTCGACGACCTCGACGTCCTGGGCCGTACCGCCGCCGCCTCGGACGGGGTGGTCCACCTCGCCTTCAAGCACGACCTCGCCTTCACCGGCGACTACCAGGGCGCCGCCGAGGCGGACCGCCGCGTCGTCGACGCCCTCGGCGACGCGCTGGCCGGCACCGACCGTCCGCTCGTCCTGGCCTCGGGCGTGGCCGGTCTGAAGCCGGGGCACGTGGCGACCGAGCGGGACATGCCCGAGGTCGACGGTTCTCCTACGTCCATCCGCTCGGCCACCGCCGTGGCGGCCCTCGCGCTCGCCTCGCGCGGCGTGCGCTCGGCTGTGGTGCGGCTCGCTCCGACCTGCCACGGCGAGGGAGACAACGGGTTCATGGCGACGCTGGTCGCCATCGCGCGTGCCAGGGGCGTCTCCGGCTACATAGGCGACGGCGCCAACCGCTGGCCGGCCGCCCATCGCCTCGACGTCGCACGGCTGTTCCGCCTGGCGGTGGAGAAGGCCCCGGCGGGGTCGGTGCTGCACGGCGTCGCGGAGGAGGGCGTCCCGATCCGCGACGCCGCCGAGGTGATAGGCCGTCACCTCGATGTGCCGGTCGCCTCCGTGGCCCCCGGCGCCGCGGCGGAACACTTCACCTGGCTCGCCGGCTTCCTCGGACTCGACACCCCGGTATCGAGCACCCTGACCCGCGAAGCGCTCGACTGGCGGCCGACCCAACCCGGTCTCCTCGAAGACCTCGACAAGGGCCACTACTTCCAGGCGCCTCCTGCCACCCCCTGAGCCCACGGAACGAATAGTTGCCGGTTCAGGCAAATACGGTCCGGAGACGGGTCACATAAGCCCATCTTTAAGATGCTAAAAGTAGAGATACGGGACCAAATCCAGCCGTCCATGGGCAATTGAGGGAGCGTCGGACCGCTCGTCGTCGCCGCGCCCGGACCATTCTCCTCCGGGCGCTCGCCCTTGGTGGCGCTGCCTCCCGATCGGCGCGATGCGGCGCACGCCTCCCGCCCCGAGTCGAGTGTTTTCGGCCCGCGCTCAACCGAGCGGTGTCCTGCGCATCTTGTGAGGCCCGGTTGCCCGCTGCACGATCGCCTCGCTCATACGGAAGTCCGCTCCCGGATCAAATCCACCAGAGGAGGCCCCTGTGACGACCGACCGCATCACCCTCAGCCCCGACGCCGCCCGGCAACTCGCGACGACCACCAAGACGACACCGCAGATGCGCGGCATCACCCCGCGCTATCTCCTGCGTGCCCTGCCATGGGTCGATGTCGAATCAGGCGTCTACCGCGTCAACCGGCGCCGCACCTACATCCTCGGCGACGACCGCATCGGCACCCACACCGACGAAGGGAGCCCGCGCGTCATCCCGGGCGACTTACGTGAGATCCCGTACCTGCGCGACAGCGACGACGCGCTCCTCGGCCAACTGGCCGACGGGTTCACCGAGGTCAGCTTCGAGGCCGGGCAGGTGCTCGTCCAGGAGGGCGACACCGCCGAGCACCTGTGGGTGATCGTCCAGGGCCGGGCCGAGAAGCGCGCCGCCGGGCGGTACGGCGACGAGGCGCTGATCCAGGTCGTCGGGGACGGGCAGTACTTCGACCTGGAGGCGTGGACCAAGGGCGAGTCCATGCCGTACGCCGTCAAGGCCGTCACGCCCGGCGTCGCCCTGCGCGTCGAGCGTTCCGCCCTCGCCGGGCTCATGGAGCGTGACGAGGCGCTGCGCGGCGCGGTGGACTCCTACACGGCGGGCGGGATGCCCGCGCCCGGCACCGAGGCGCCCATCGACCTGAGCGGCGGCCATGTGGGCGAGGTCGACCTGCCGAGCACCTACGTCGACTACGAGGACGCGCCGCGCGAGTACCACATGACGCTCGCCCAGACGCGGATGATGGTCCACTCCCGCGTCGCCGACCTCTACAACGGGCCGATGGACCAGACGCGCACCCAGGCCAACCTGACCATTCAGGCCCTGCGTGAGCGGCAGGAGAACCTGATGCTCAACCACCCGGAGTTCGGGCTGTTCCACAGTGTCCCGACCGGGCAGCGCGTGCAGGCCCGTACGGGTGCTCCCACCCCCGACGACCTGGACGAACTCCTCGCGAGGGTGTGGAAGCAGCCGGCCTACTTCATCGCGCACCCGAGGGCGATCGCCGCGTTCGGGCGAGAATGTACCCGGCGGGGAGTGCCCCCGGTGACGGACAGCCGGTTCGGCAGCCCGCTGCTGACCTGGCGGGGTGTGCCGCTGCTGCCCTCCGACAAGGTGCCCTGCCCCAACGGCTCCGGCAGTGCGGCCGGCACCACGGAGATCCTGCTGGTGCGGATCGGCGAGGCCGAGCAGGGCGTGGTGGGCCTGCGCCCCGCGGCCGTGCCGGACGAGGTCGAACCCGGTCTGTCCATGCGGAACATGGGCATGGACCAGAAGGGCATCACGTCGTACCTGATGACGGCCTACTTCAACACGGCCGTGCTGGTGGACGACGCCATCGCCGTACTCCAGAACGTCGAGGTGTCCAAGTACCATGACTACGCCTGACGTCACGGCGCCGCTGACACCGACAGCGGCGGAGCAGGGGGCCGTTGCCGAGTCCGCTACGGCACTCCCGGGCGCGGCGCCTGCTCCGGATTCGGCGGCTCTTCCCGGGGCACCTCCGGCCGTGCCCGGTCTCACGCCGCCCACACCACCCACGTCGCCGGCCGCGATGCCGTCCACCGATCCCTCGCCGCTGCCGCGCCAACCGGATGGTTTCACCGCCGAGATGGTGCGGCACGACTTCCCGATCCTGCACCGGACCGTCAACGGCCACCCGCTCGTCTGGCTCGACAACGCGGCCACCACGCAGAAGCCGCGTCAGGTGATCGAGGCACTCACCGCCTACTACGGCGCCGCCAACTCCAACATCCACCGCGGGGCCCACACCATGGCGCGGGAGGCCACCGAGGCGTACGAGGCGGGCCGGGCGGCCGTCGCCGACTTCCTCGGCGCACCGAGCCCGGACGGCATCGTCTTCGTACGCGGCACCACGGAGGCGATCAACCTCGTCGCGCAGACCTGGGGCCGGGCCAACCTCGGGCCCGGGGACGACATCCTGGTGCCGGTCCTCGAACACCACTCGGACATCGTGCCGTGGCAGATGCTCGCCCAGCTGACCCGGGCCCGGCTCGTGCCGATCCCGCTCACGCCGGACGGCGAGATCGACCAGGCCGCGTACGCCGATCTGCTGTCCTCGCGCACCCAGCTCGTCGCGATCAGCCACGCGTCGAACGTCCTCGGCACCGTGCCACCCGTGCGGGAGATGACGGCCCTCGCCCATCGCTACGGCGCCAAGGTCCTGGTCGACGGTGCTCAGGCCGTCGCTCATTTCCCGGTCGACGTACAGGACCTGGACGCCGACTTCTACGCGTTCTCGGGCCACAAGCTGTTCGCGCCGACCGGTATAGGCGCCCTGTACGCCAAGCCGGAGCTGCTTTCCGGCATGGCGCCGTGGCAGGGCGGCGGCAACATGATCGAGTCCGTGGACTTCGGGCAGACGACGTTCGCGGCGGCCCCGCACAAGATGGAGGCCGGCACCGGACACATCTCCGGGGTCATCGGACTGCTCGCCGCCCTGAACTGGCTGACGTCCCTCGACCGCGAGGCCGTCGCGGCATACGAGGAGGGGCTGATGTCATATGCGCAGCAGGCCCTCGCCTCCGTGCCCGGACTTGAGCTGATCGGTTCGGCAGCCGACCGGATCGCGGTGCTCACCTTCACGCTCGCGGGGCAGGACCCGGCCACCGTCGCCGACTGGCTCGACCGCGACGGAATCGCCATCCGCGCCGGCCACCATTGCGCCCAACCGGCCCTCGGCCACTACGGGTTGGAGTCGGCGGCCCGCGCCTCCCTCGCGCTCTACAACACATCCGGGGAGGTGGACCAGCTCGTCGCGTCGTTGCGCAGGCTGCAGCAGAGCGGCTGATCGACGGGAGCGGTGACCCGGCGGGGTCCGTTCGGCCGGAGACGGCCGGGCGGGCCCCGTTCCGTGTCGGACCTGCCGTACGCGGCGCGGGCGGTCACCGGTCGGCGTGGACGTCCCCCTGAGCCGTGAGCACGACGGGCTCGCGCTGTGGGAGGACGCCGGGTGGAATGCCGGGGAGGGATCCCGTCGGGGCCGGTTGTCCTTGTCCGGCCGAGAGGCCCAGGGTGAGGCGGGTGACGATGCGGTAGCGGTCGCCGCGGTAGATGGAGTGGACGTATTCGACGGCCCGGCCGTCGGTGTCGCTGGTGAGGCGCTCGAAGAGGAGCGCGGGAGACAGGTGGGGCACGCCGAGGATCTTGGCCTCGGCCTGGCTGACCACCGTGGGTTCGATCGTCTGGACGGCTTCGCTCACCTCGATTCCATGGCGGTGCTGGAGGTGGTCGTACAGGTCGCCCGCTTCCAGTTCCTGCGCGGTGAGCGCGGGCACCAGGTCCGCGGGGATGTGCAGATGCTCGATGGCCATGGGGGCGCCGTCCACCAGCCGCAGCCGGGCCACGTAGACGATGTCGGCGGCGGGTGAGAGGTGCAGTTTGCGGCCGACCCTGGCGCCGGCGGCGATCGTGGTGAACTCCAGCAGTCGGCTGGTCCAGGCGCCGGATGCCTGGGGAACGGCCATGGCCTGCTGGTCCGACACGAGTTCCTGAGTGATCTTCTCCGGTGCCACGAACATGCCGCGACCGTGTTCCCGCACCAGGAGCCCCGCCGCGACGAGCTCGTCGACGGCGGCGCGCAGGGTCGGCCGGGAGACGTGCAGGGCGGCGCACAGGGACCGTTCGGATGGGATGGCGTCACCGGGGCTGAGCGATTCGATGAGTTCGAGGATGTGATCCCGGACGCGTTCCCGTTTGAGGACCGCCCCCGACCCGCCAGCGTTCATGTCACCGCTCCCGCCCCGTAGCCCGTGAACTCACCTGACCAGACCCGCCACTTCTTACCACTGCTACTGACCACTACCCGGGCACTGGTCAACCGCAGTGTAACCGTCACCCGCCTCACCACGACACGGTCGAGCGGGAACCATGTACTCAAGGGCCAAGCTGGCGCGGGGGGTTGACGCCTCAATTGGTCTATGCCAACTTCATCGACCAACAAGAGGTCACCTGACCAGTCTCTCAACTGGTCAGGTTCCTTGGCACTTTCCTCCAAGGGGTGAACTGTGCAGCTCCGTGTGCTCGCGGGCGTTTCCGCGCTGGTGATCGCCGCAGGACTCAGTGCCTGCGGCAGCGGTTCGGAGTCGTCCGGTGACTCCGCCGACGGCAGGACGACGATCGATGTGTGGCTGATGCGCGACAGCGTCTCGGTGCAGTTCCAGAAGGAGTTCGTCGCGGGCTTCGAGGCCGCTCACCCCGGCATCGCGGTGAAGGTCCAGATCCAGGAGTGGGACGGCATCGGCGAGAAGGTCACCGCCGCGCTCGCCAGCAATGACGCCCCGGACGTCATCGAGACGGGCAACACCCAGGTCGCCCAGTTCGCGCAGAGCGGCGGACTGCTGGACCTGAGCGACAAGGTGGGGGAGCTCGGGGGCGGCGGCTGGCTCAAGGGGCTGGCCGAACCCGGGGCGTACGAGGGCAGGCAGTACGGCATCCCCTACTACGCGGCCAACCGTGTGGTGATCTACCGGACCGACCTGTTCAAGAAGGCCGGGATCGACGCCGCCGCCCTCAAAACCCGGGATCAGTGGATCGCCGCCACCCGGAAGCTCAACTCCTCGGGCACCCAGGGCATCTACCTGCCGGGCCAGATGTGGTACGCGCTCGCCGGGTTCATCTGGGACGAGGGCGGCGACCTCGCCACCGGTTCCGGCAGCGACTGGAAGGGGGCGCTCGACACCCCGCAGGCGCTGCGCGGCATGGACTTCTACCAGCGGCTCCAGGCCCTCGGCAAAGGGCCCAAGGACGCCGACGAGGCGCAGCCGCCGCAGGCCGAGGTCATGGCCAAGGGGCAGGTCGCGCAGATCATCTCCACGCCGGGCGGGGCCAACGTCGTCACCGAGAACAATCCCGAACTCAAGGGAAAGCTCGGCTTCTTCCCCATCCCGGGCAAGACCGACGCACAGCCCGGTTCGGTGTTCATCGGCGGCTCCGACCTCGTCATCCCGGCGGCTTCCGGCAAGCAGGACGCCGCGTTCACCTTCGTCAAGGAGCTCACCGGTGACGCCTGGCAGCGCAAGCTCGCCGCCGCCATGAGCTACGTACCGAACAAGACGACCCTGGCCGACGCGGTGGCCTCCGATCCGGGCGCCTCCGCCATGGCCGCGGGTGCCGCCGTCGGCCGGGCGACACCCAACACCCCTGGCTGGGCCGCCGTAGAGGCGAAGAACCCGATCAAGGACTACATGACGGCCGTGCTCACCGGAGCCGATGCCAAGTCGGAGGCGGCGAAGGCGTCCGCGGCGATCACGGCGGCGATGAAGACCGGTTCCTGAGCCCTGGCCCCCTTATCCGCCGCGCACGGAAAGGAGACGACGTCGTGACGGTCATCCGCGATACCGGCGCGCCGCCCGCCCCGCTCGGCCGGCCGCGCCGGGGACCCGCCCGGCCGGACCGCGGCAGCGGGCGCCGGCGCCTCGGCGGCGGAGTCTGGCCCTATCTGCTGGTCGCCCCCACGGTCCTGGGCACGCTGTATCTGCTCGTGTATCCCCTGGTCCGCGCGGTGCTGATATCGCTGCAGGACTTCCAGCTGCGTCAACTCATCCAGGGCGACGCCCCGTTCGTGGGGCTGCGGAACTACCGGACCCTGCTGACGGACGACCGGTTCTGGCAGGTCGTACGGCGCACCTTCCTCTTCATGACCGTCAGTGTCGTCCTCATCATGGTGCTCGCCACCCTGGTGGCCCTGATGACCGAGCGGCTGGGCCGGGTGGGGCGCACCACCGTGCTCAGCGCGCTCGTGCTGGCCTGGGCGATGCCGGTCATCGCCGCCACGACCGTGTTCCAGTGGCTGTTCCACTCGGAGTTCGGCATCGTCAACTGGGCCTTGCAGCAGCTGGGGTTCACCTCGTTCGAGCGGTACCCCTGGTTCGCCCACGGCCCGGCCGCCTTCACGATCCTGGTCCTGCTGGTCGTCTGGCAGTCGGTGCCGTTCGCCGCGATCACCCTGTACTCGGCGCTGGTCACCGTGCCGGCGGAGCTGTACGAGTCGGCGCGCATCGACGGTGCCTCGGCGCCGCGGGTCTTCCGCTCCATCACGTTCCCGATGATCCGGCCGATCTTCATGCTGGTGCTCTCGCTGGAGGTCATCTGGACCTTCAAGGCGTTCGTGCAGATCTGGGTGATGACCAACGGCGGTCCGGGCGACGCCACCACCACGCTGCCCGTGTACGCGGTGCAGACCGCCCTGTCGAGCCAGCGCTACGACCTCGGCGCGGCGGCCTCGATGGTCAGCGTGCTGATGATGGCCGCGGTGCTCGTCCTCTACTTCCGCCAGATGTTCCGTCAGGAGGGCGAGGCCCCATGAGTACGGCGCGCCCGCGTCTTCGGCGTATCCCGCTGCACATCGCCGCCGCCCTGACGGTCGCGATCTGCCTCTTCCCCGTGTACTGGATGGTCGCCACGGCGTTCAAGCCCAACCGGGACATCCAGTCCGGCAGTCCCCAACTCCTGCCCCGCACCTGGACGTTGGACCACTTCCGTGCCGCTGTCGACGCCGACGGGTTCGGGCTGTTCTGGCGCAACAGCATCCTGGTGACGCTGGGAGCGGTCCTGCTCTCCCTGGTCGTGGCGCTGGGGGCGTCGTTCGCGGTGGCCCGGATGCGCTGGCGTGGCAGGCGGCAGTTCATGCTGATGGTGTTCATCGCGCAGATGGCGCCGTGGGAGGCGCTGATCATCCCGGTGTACATCATCTCCCGCGACACCGGCATGCTCGACCGGCTGCCCACCCTGACGCTGGTCTACTTCATGATGACCCTGCCGTTCACCATCGTGGTGCTGCGGGGGTTCATCGCCGCGATTCCGCCGGAGCTGGAGGAGGCGGCGCAGGTCGACGGCTGCACACGCCTGAGCGCCTTCCGGCACATCGCCTTCCCTCTCCTCGCGCCCGGTCTGATGGCCACCTCGCTGTTCGGCTTCATCACCGCCTGGAACGAGTTCGCCTACGCCAACTTCCTGATCATCAAGCATCAGGACAGCCGCACCCTGCCCGTGTGGCTGTCCTCCTTCCAGAACGTCTTCGGCACGGACTGGGGCGCCACCATGGCCGCCTCGACGCTCTTCGCCCTTCCCGCACTGGCCGTGTTCCTGCTGCTCCAGCACCATGTGACGTCGGGCTTCGCGGCCGGCGCCGTCAAAGGCTGACCCGACCCCCGGAGACAGGTGTGCCCGCATCCTCGCTACTGCCACGCCCCACCGAAGCCCATGCCACAGCAGGGCACTTCACGCTAGGTCCCCGCACCTGTCTACGGATCGGAGAGGGCGCCGAGCCCGCCGCCCGGCTGCTGCGCACCTTGCTCGCCCCCGCGACCGGACTCCCCCTGCACCCCGCCGATGACGCGACCGTCACCCTCACTCTCGACCGGACCCTCACCGACCTGGGCGACGAAGGCTACGGCCTGACGGTCGCACCGCAGGCCGTCCTGCTGCGCGCCGCACAGCCCACCGGCCTGCTGCGCGGTGTGCAGACGATCCGCCAACTCCTTCCCCCGCCCGCCCTGGCCGCCTCGCCCCAGCGCGGTGTGCGCTGGTCACTGCCCTGTGTGGAGATCACGGACGTTCCCCGGCACCGCTGGCGCGGGGCGATGCTCGATGTGGCCCGGCACTTCCAGCCGGTGTCGTATCTGCGCCGCTATGTCGACCTGCTCGCCCTGCACAAGATCAACGTCTTTCATCTGCATCTGACGGATGATCAGGGCTGGCGGATGCCGGTCGCGGCGTATCCGAAACTGACCGAGGTCGGCGGCCTTCGTGCCCGGCCCGACGGTGCGCCGCACGGCGGGGCCTACACCCGCTCCGAACTGGCCGGTCTGGTGGCCTACGCGGCCGAACGCGGCATCACCGTACTGCCCGAGATCGAGATGCCCGGTCACGTGCGTGCCGCGCTGGCCGCCTATCCGCACCTGGGGAACCGTCCCGACCGTGCCCTGGACGTCTGGACCAGGTGGGGCGTGTGCGACACCGTCCTCGGGGTCCATGAGGAGGTCTTCGACTTCTGCCGCACGGTGCTGGAAGAGGTCATGGACGTCTTCCCCTCCCCCTACGTCCACATCGGCGGCGACGAGTGCCCCGTCACCGAATGGGAGGAGAGCCCGCAGGCCAGGGCGTGTGCCCGGGAGGCGGGGCTGAGCGGTCCCGCCGCGCTGCACGGGTGGTTTCTCGGCCGGGTCGGAGCGTTCCTGGTGCGCAACGGGCGACGTCCGGTCGGCTGGGCCGAGACCGGCACCGAACTGCCCGACGGCTTCACCGTGCTGGCCTGGCGCGACCCCGCGCACGCCCGGGCAGCCGCCGCACGCGGCCACGACGTCGTCAACGCCCACCACCGCGCCACGTACTTCGACTACCCGCTGAGCGACGGCCCCCAGGAGCCACCGGGCCAGCCGGGAGCCGTCGTCGGCCTTCGCGACGTACACGCCCACGATCCCGTCCCCGCGGGAGCGGATCCGGACACGGCCGCCCGGGTGCTGGGCGCCCAGGCCCAGCTGTGGACCGAGTACGCCGCGACACCGGCCCGCCTGGAGTACCTGACCTATCCCCGCCTGTGCGCCCTGGCGGACCGCACCTGGAGCGGCCCCACCTCGTGGACGGACTTCCGCTCCCGCCTGGACCGGCACACGGCACGCCTCGACGCGCTGGAGGTGAGCCGGCACCCCTGAACAGCTCTGATCCCGCGATTCCGCCCCACCCCCACCCTGTCCCGGAAGGAATCAGCATGAGGCAAGAAATCGGTACGACGTCCCGACGCTCTCCGCGCAGACTGCGCATCGCCGCCGCCGTCACCGTGGCCATGGCCATGGGCACCGCCGGACTCGCCGCCCTGCCCGGCAGCGCGAGCGCCGCCACCAATGACGTGACGGTCCAGTACCGGACCAGCGCCACGGGCGCCACCGCGGACCAGTCCGAGCCCTGGCTCAAGGTCCGGAACACCGGCGCCGGTGGCGTCCAGCTCAGCAACGTCAAGGTCCGCTACTACTTCAAGGCCGACTCGGCCGGTGCCACGTACCGTTTCGCCTGTTCCTGGGCGGTGAAGGGCTGTGCCAACATCACCGGCACCTTCGGCACTCTGGCCAACCCCACGGCCACGGCCGACCGCTTCCTGGACATCGGCTTCACCAGCGGGGCGGGCACCCTCGCTCCCGGCGCCGACACCGGGGACATGCAGCTGCGCTTCCACCGCTCGGACTGGCAGCCGCTCAACCAGAGCGACGACTACTCCTTCGGCCCCTCCCAGACGTCGTACGCCGACTGGTCGAAGATCACGGCCCAGGTGTCCGGCAACACGGTGTGGGGCACGGCCCCCGAGGGCAACGACCCGACCGATCCCCCCACCGACCCGCCCACCGATCCCCCCGCCGAGGGACAGAGCCTGTTCGACGACTTCAACTACACCAGCTCCAGCGACCCGAAGATCACGGCGAACGGCTGGAGCGTCCGCTCCAACTCCGGCGGCCCCGGCGTGCCCGGCGCCACCTGGTCCCCGGAGAACGTCACCTTCGCGAGCGCCGACGGCAACTCCGTGATGAACCTGCGGACCTCGACCGCGGGAACCGCCGAGTCGACGAAACAGACCGAAGTCCTCACCAAGGCCACGAAGTTCAAGAACGGCACCTACGCCGCCCGCGTCAGATTCTCCGACGCGCCGCTGTCCGGCCCTGACGGCGACCACCTCGTCCAGACCTTCTTCACCATCAACGACCTCAAGGCACCCATGGCCGACGACTACTCGGAGTACGACTTCGAGTACCTGCCCAACGGCGGCTGGGGCGAGACCACCAACATCCTGTACACGACGTCCTGGGAGACCTACAACCCCGACCCCTGGCAGGCCGTCAACCAGCACACCGAGTCCCGCCAGAGCTACGCCGGCTGGCACGACCTGGTGCTGACCATCGACAACAGCACCATCAAGTACTACATCGACGGCCGGCTGTTCGGCACCCACGACGCCGCGTACCTGCCCGAGCGCCCGATGTCCATCAACTTCAACCAGTGGCTGATCGACCTCGCGGGCCAGACCAGCACCACCTCTCGCGCCTACGACGAGCAGGTCGACTACATCCTCCACGTCAAGGACCAGATCCTGACACCGGCCCAGGTGACGACCAAGGTGAACGCCTACCGCACGGCCGGCACGGCCTTCGAGGACACCGTCCCCAACGGCTAGGGCCGGTCGGACGGCGCCGTTCAGTTCTCCTGGAGTACGGAGAGGACGTTCCCGGCGGGGTCGGTGAACCATGCGATCGCCGCCGGGCCGCCGTTGCCGACCCGGACGACGCCCTTCGCGTCGTGTTCGAACCCGGGGTAGCGCTCAAGGGTCACGCCGCGTCGTTCCAGTTCGGCGACGGCGGCCTCGATGTCGTCCACGGGGAAGTTGAGGATCGTGAACGAGGCAGGGGTGTGCGTCTCCTTGGGGTAGACGAAGACCTGCGCGCCGCTGCCGAGCTTGAGGGTGAGCATCCGCATCTCTCCCTCCCCGGTCTCCTCCACGTCCAGGCCGAGAACCTCGCCGTAGAACCGGCGGGCCTCGCCAAGGTCGTCGACCGAAAAGCCGCTGAACGCCTGCGATTGTCCGAGCATGCCGCCTGTCTCCTTCAGGGGGTGAGCCGTCCCGACAGCTCAGGGCACACCACGGGCGGCACGATCATCCGCACGCCACGCGGACGACGTCCGGATGGTCGTGCACCCTTCACTCTCAGGAAGCGGGCAAGGGCCAGAATGGTCGCTCGCCGACGTCTTTGCGGGCACGGGGATACGGCTCCGCCTGGCCCGTGCCCCCGACGTCACCGGCAGACCCTCGGCGTTGCGCCTGCGCGAGCGCCCGGCCTGTCGGTGGGACTGGTCGCTCGCGGCGAGCTGGGCGACCAGCCGGGCATCACCGTCTGGAGCACACGAGCCTCGAAGCCGTGGAAACGCCGGTGCTGTGCGCCGACGGCACTGCCCTGGCGTCCGACCCAACCATGTGGACGGACGGGTTCGCGGTCAGATCGTCATCGATCGCATCATGCGGTCGGTCGGGGTCAGTCAACGACTCCCCTTCTTTGCGTGCAGTTGTACGGGGTGCCGGTGGACCCGTTCTGGATGCACGAGAACATGATGTACCCGAGGCCGCTGTAGATGAGTTCTGCGTCCGCGAAGAAGTCGCTCACACAGCCGTTGCCGCTGCCGTTGGCGTCCTGCACTTCGTAGTAGCCGCCGGAGTCGGTGGAGATGATGCTGACCGCACGGCGACTGTCGCCCGGTCCCGTGTCGCACGCCTCAAGTATGGCGGTGGAACCGCCGACAGCGGCGTAGCCGTGGTTGTAGCCGCCTTGTGCCGACTTGAGGCTGTTCAGGTAGAACACGTCGGCGACAGCGGGAGTTGCCGTGAGGAGGGATACGGACACAGCACTCGCCGCCAGCCCGAGGAACAAGGCACTTCTACGTCTGCTCATCGAATTTCCTTCGCTCCTTGTCTGTCGGGGATCTCCAGCCCGGACGGACGGGTGCACCACATCCCACAGCCGCCCTGCGATCCCCGCTTCGGTGTGAGAACGACCATTCATGACCGGCTTTGGAGAAACCTGGAACCCACCTTGAATCCGCTGGTGACAGCCCATACGCGCCCAACGCGCAAGGGTGCAGCCGCGGGAACTTCCGGGTGCACTGGCCCAGCAGTACGGCGACGCTGGGTCCCCCCGCAGCAGCACGGCCGAGCGTCGGATTACCGATGAGGCCCTTGACTTCGGCAGGATGGGCGCCATGACCGAGATCCGCACACCCCGCCTCCTCCTGCGTCGCTGGCATGACGACGACCTCGCGCCGATGGCGGACATCAACGCGGACCCGCGGGTCATGCGCTGGATCGACGACGGTTCGGTGCGCGACCTGGACCACACCGCAGAGGCCATCGAGCGGTGGGAGGAGGAGTGGGACGAGGAGGGCTTCGGACTCTTCGCCGTCGAGCTGCTGGCCTCGGGTGAACTGGCAGGCTTCACGGGTCTGTCCGTGCCCGAGTTCCTGCCGGAGGTACTGCCCGCCGTGGCCATCAGCTGGCGGCTCGGCTCACAGTTCTGGGGCCAGGGATACGCCTCCGAAGCTGCCCACGCCACGCTGGAGTTCGCGCTCCAGGACCGCGGCCTCGACCGCATCATCAGTATCCACCGGGTGGGTGACCACGCCTCCGAGAACATCAGCCGAAAGCTCGGCATGGTGCCCGAGCGAGAGACAGCGCACCCGAAGTACGCCTATCCCCTGCAGGTTCACACCATCGATCTCACCGAGTTCCAGGCATAAACCGGCCGCACCATCGATCACCACAAGGAAGCCGACCGCTGCTCATACGTCCCCGACTGATCGCCACGCAGCGGACACCCCGGCATGGGGTGCTGCACGTCTGTCGCCTACCTGCGCTTTCACGGAACTGATGCTATTGGTGATCTTCACTTGGTGAGGTGAAGTCTGCTGGCTGCGCGTGAGTTGATGTTCTTGCGGTGCTGCGCTGGTGGGAGCGGGGCGGTTTCGGCGGTCGGAGGGGTGGCCGCGGTGGCGATGGGTTTGAGGTCGGGGCGGGTGATCCCGCTGTTGACGGTGCGGATGGCTGAACTCGGACATCCCAGCCGCCTCCCGCCGAGAGGACTCCACCGTGCCCGGCGGGCAGAGCATCCGCTGGACCTCAGCACACATTGGGGAGCACAGCAGCTCGCGGCAAGTTCAGAGGTGATGCCACAGCCGCTCGGTCAGCAGCCAAGCTGTGAGAGATCACGCGATCACAGGGCCCGTCGCAGAACCACCGCAAGCGGCCGTTCAGTGCCGAGGCACCGCGAAGGCCGTGGCGAGCTGGTCCAGCAGGGGTGCTGCGCAGGGGTGAGGGTCGCGGCGTGGTGTGATCGTGTAGATGCCGCGGGTCGGGGGATCGACGAGGGGCACGGTGGTGACATCGGCCCGCAGCGCGCACGTCAGCACTCCGGGGATCAACGCGATGGCATGGCCGGTTGCGACCAGGGCCAGCTTGCCGAGCAGATCGGCCGCCGTGAGGTCGATGCGGGCGCTGACTCCGGCGCGGGCGGCGTGCTGGCGCAGGAGTACCGCCGAGCCGTCGTTGTCCTCGACCCAGGTCTGGTCGGCCAGCGTCTGCATGTGCACCGGGCCGCCCCCGGCCTGTGGATGGCCGACGGGCAGGACGACGACCATGTCATCCAGCCCGACGAAGCGCCTGTCGACCCGCGGGTCATTGGGGAGCCCTGGCGGTGCATCGGTGACGACGGCGATGTCGAGATCGCCGACGATCACGCGGTCGTGCAGTTGTGCGCTCAGGCCGGGGAGCAGGCTCCACCGCAGGGATCCGGCTTTTTTCAGCAGGGCCCGGATGGCCTCAGGGACGATCCCTGCGGCCAGAGAGGGTGTTGCCCCGACGGCCAGCGGCCGATCGAACGCCCCGTCACGCATGTCCCGTACGGCGCGAACGGCGCGGTCGGCCTCGCTGAGCGTGGCCAGGGCGTGGCGCCGGAACACCTCGCCGGCCGGCGTCGGGCGCACGCCGCGCGCATGGCGCTCCATCAGCGGCACACCGAGTTGTCTCTCCAGTCCGGCGATCTGCCGGGAGACGGCCGACTGCGTGTGATTGAGCTCGGCGGCCGCCGCCGACAGCGACCCGAGCCGGCACACGGTCACGAAGGTCCGCCACACCGTCAGTTCCATGGCGCCAGTATCCAGCTGACATGCGGTCCCCGCAGGGGTGCCCTGCGAGATCTGCGCTTGTCGCAGTCATCGCTGTGCACCACTGTGGCCCGTATGACCGCACCACACACGATTGCCGTCCTCGGCCTGGGGCGCATGGGCAACGCGATCGCGGCACGACTCGCCGCCCAGAACTGGGACGTCGTCGGCTGGACACGCTCCGGGCGCACATCGGGCGCCGTCAAGACGACCGCCGACGCGAACGACGCGGCGGCGAAGGCCGACCTCGTGCTCCTGGCGTTGTTCGACGGTCCGGCCTGCCGGCAGGTCCTCGACGACGTCCGTGACTCGCTGCGAACGGACACGATCGTGCTGAACACCAGCACCATCGCCCCCAGCGAAGCGTCGGAGCTGGCCCGGCACTTCGGCCCCTCCTACATCCACGCGCCCGTGCTCGGCTCGGTGCCGGCTGCTGCCGCCGGCACCCTGCAGATCCTCGCCGCCACCGACCAGCACACACTCGACCGGGTCCGACCGGTTCTGGAAACGCTGGGCACCGTCCGGCGCGTGGACGACGCCTCCACCGCCGCCGCGCTCAAGCTGATCGCCAACAACAGCCTCGCCGGAGCCGTCCTCGCGCTGCGCGACTCACTGCGGCAAGCCAACGCCCTCGGCCTGCCCCGTACCCAGACGCTGGACGTCCTCGAACTCGGCCAGCTCGGCAGCCTCGTGGCCCGCAAACGACGCTTCCTCCTCGGCGAGCCTCCCGCTGCCACGGCCGAATTCACGATCGGTGCGCTGGCCAAGGACATGGCTTTGCTGACCGCCGCGTCGGACACCCCATTGCGCAGCGCGGCCGGCCTGGCCGACACCCCTGCCGCCCGCGAGGCCGACATCGCCGTCGCCGCCACGGTCCCCGCCGTCGAGGACGCCGTACTCGAACCGCTCCACGCCTACATCCGCGGACACGCGACCGGCGACCCCACCCACTTCCACGATGCGTTCCTGCCCACCGCCCACATCGAAGGGATCCGAGACGGCGCATTCGTCTCATGGCGCCTGGACGAGTACTGCAGCCTCTTCCAGGGCCGGCCGGCACCGGACGAACCGACCCGCACCCGCCGCATCGACGCCATCGACGTCCACGGCACCGTCGCGACCGCCACCATGACGCTCTCGCACGGCTCAGACACGTTCACCGACATCTTCCTGCTGGCCCGCGTCGCCGGCAGTTGGCGCATCGCCAACAAGGCGTATCACCGCCACTCCTGAGGGAGCGGGAAGCGATCCTTGTCCGCGGGGAATGATCACTACGCGTACGAAGAACGATCTTCAGAGCCTCCCGTCGCCGCACGTCACCTGCACTCGTGAACACCCCATACTCGTGTCGGTGGCAGCCAAGAGCGCCGTCAGCATGGGCTCATCGGCTGCGGTGTCGGTGTCGACCTGGACCAAGACTGCCGTCCCGCCGGAGCGAGGAGCGGTACACCCGGGCCGAATGCTTCTGCCGGATCGAAAGGTGCTGCGCACGGCGGCCAGGTCCTGGGAGCCGAGGTCGGCGTCGTCGGTCTCCTGCAGGTAGGGGTGTCCCAGGAATCCCAGGACCACCGCCACCACCCTGCCCCGCCGCCCCGGCACGGTCTGGGCGCGAACCGCACTTCGCATCCTCAGCGCAGGACCACCGTGCGTCTTCCCTGGACGAACACCCGGCCCTCGCAGTGCCAGCGGACCGCTCGGGCGAGGGCCGCCGACTCCGCGTCGCGGCCGATGGCGGCGAGGTCCTCGGCGGTGTGGCTGTGGTCGACGTCGATGACCTCCTGGGCGATGATCGGGCCCTCGTCGAGGTCGGCGGTGACGTAGTGGGCGGTCGCGCCGACGAGCTTGACGCCGCGGTCGTGTGCCTGGTGGTAGGGCTTGGCCCCCTTGAAGCTCGGCAGGAACGAGTGGTGGATGTTGATCACCCGGCCGGCCAGCCGGGTGCACAGGTCGTCGGAGAGCACCTGCATATAGCGGGCCAGCACGACCAGGTCGGCGTCGAACGAGTCGACCAGCTCCAGGAGCCGGGCCTCGGCCTCGGGCTTGGTGGCGGCGGTCACCGGCACATGGAAGAACGGGATGCCGTGCCAGGTGACGAGTTCCTCGTGGTCTCGGTGGTTGGCGACGACCGCGACCACGTCGATGGGCAGGTCGCCGCTGCGGGTCCGGTACAGCAGGTCGTTGAGGCAGTGGCCGTAGCGGGACACCATGATCAGCACGCGGGGTCGGGTGCCGGCCGGTTCGAGGTGCCAGCGCATGGCGAACGGCTCGGCCACGGCGGCGAAGTCGCGGCGCAGCACCTCGGTGGTGTTCTCGCCGCCTGAGGTTGCGAACCGCACCCGCATGTAGAACCGGCGGTCGCCGAACTGCTGGTTGTCGATGATGTCGCTGCCGTGCTCGACGAGGAACCGTGAGACGGCGTGGACGATGCCGGGCGCCTCGGGGCAGTCGAGGGTGAGTACGTGCTCGGCCGGCGCCCCCATCACGCCACCTCCGGGCCGCGGTACTCGCTCATCGCGTCGATGAGCCAGCGGGCCAGGTAGTCCGCGAAAGAGGAACGCGGGAAGAGCCGGTACGTCGGTGTGTCGTCGGTCTGCCAGAGCAGTACGGCGACGGGGCCCACCGTGGTGGACACGGCCCGGCCGGGGCCGAAGACCCGGGGGTGCAGGTCCAGCGGGCAGCCCTTCTCCAGCACCTGCCGGGCGGCCGGGCCGCTCAGCTCCAGCGTGGTGCGGTTGGCCGAGACGTCCACGACCGAGCCGGGGTCTGCGTCGAGGGCCTCCCGCAACTCGGCGACCACGGAGGTCCCTTCGGCCTGGGACACCACGAGCCATTCGTCGGGGCCGAGCCAGAGGATCGTGTGCGGGCCGGACGTCGTGGTGTCGCCGCACCGGAGCGGAAGCGGTGCGCCCAGGGTCTTCGCGATACGGTCGGCCGCCTCGGACCCGGGGGCGGCCCGCAGGTCGGCCATGGTGAGGAACGGCCACTCGGTGAGGGTGACGCCACGGGCGCCGGTGACCGTGGCGGCGCGCATCCGCTCTTCGAGATGTGCCAGCGGGCTCACCCGTGCGTCGATCGTCGGCTCAGCCATCGCGCTTGGTCCCTTCGGGGTCGTAGAGGACGAAGTCGGTCACCTCGACGGGCACCGGGCCGTCGTCCAGCGGGGCGAGCAGGGTCTGCCCGATCCTGGCCCGTCCGTCGGCGACGAGGGCGAGGGCGAACGGGCGGCCGAGGGCCGGGCTGTGGTAGCTGGAGGTGACGTGTCCGAGCATCGGCACGGGCACCGTCTCCAAGGTGGCGTCCGGCGCGACGAGTTGGGCGCCCTCGGGCAGCCGGGTCGTGCCGTCGCTCGGCAACAGGCCGACCAGTTGCTTGCGGTCGGTGCGGGCGGTGTCGGCACGGGAGTAGGACCGCTTGCCGATGAAGTCCTTCTGCTTGGAGACCACCCAGGACATGCCCGCGTCCTGCGGGGTGACGGTGCCGTCGGTGTCCTGGCCGACGATGATGTAGCCCTTCTCGGCCCGCAGGACGTGCATGGTCTCGGTGCCGTACGGGGTGATGCCGTACGGCTGCCCCGCTTCGTAGACCTGCTCCCAGACGGACAGGCCGTACCAGGCGGAGACGTTGATCTCGTAGGCGAGTTCGCCGGAGAAGGAGATCCGGCAGATCCGGGCGGGGATGCCGGAGGCCAGGGTGGTCTCGCGGAAGGCCATGAAGGGGAAGGCCTCGGCGGACAGGTCGACGTCGGGCGCGAGTCGGGCGACGACCTCGCGCGACCGCGGGCCGACGACGGCGATCGTCGTCCATTGTTCGGTCACCGAGGTGCAGTGGACGTCGAGTTCGGGCCACTCGGTCTGCAGCCACTCCTCCAGCCAGTCCAGGACGTTGGCGGCACCACCGGTCGTGGTGGTCATGAAGTAGCGGTTGTCGTCGAGCCGGAGGGTCACTCCGTCGTCGAAGATCATGCCGTCGGGCTTGCACATGACGCCGTACCGGGCCATGCCGGGCTTGAGCTTCTTGAAGGCGTTCGTGTAGACGCGGTTGAGGAACTCCCCCGCGTCCGCGCCCCAGATCTCGATCTTGCCGAGGGTGGAGGCGTCCATGAAGGCCACGCCCTCGCGGGCCGCACGGCACTCACGGGCCACGGCGGTGTCCATGTCCTCACCGGGCCGGGGGTAGTACCAGGGGCGCTTCCACTGCCCGACGTCCTCGAACTCCGCGCCGTGCGCCACGTGCCAGCTGTGGAGGGAGGTGGTGCGCTCCGGGTCGAACAGCTCGCCGCGCTCCCGCCCGGCCAGGGCGGCGAAGGCGATGGGCGTGTAGGGCGCCCGGTAGGCCGTGGTGCCGATCTCGCCCAGGGAGCCGCCGAGAGCCTCGGCGATGACACCGATGGCGTTGACGCCGGACGTCTTGCCCTGGTCGTTGGCGGTGCCGAGCGAGGTGTAGCGCTTGACGTGCTCGACGCCGCGCATACCGGCGCCGGTCGAGCGCCAGACGTCGGCGACGGTGACGTCGCGCTGGTGGTCGACGAAGTGGGTGTCCCAGGTGTCGGGTTCGCCGTCGGCGCCGGGGACCAGCCACAGGGCTCGCGTCGGGCCGGCCGTGAGCCGCGCGGCCTCGGACGGTACGGCGACCGGGAACCCGGCCTCCGTCGCGGCCAGCGCTCCCGCCCGCGCCCCCTCGGCCAGACAGCCGTCGAGGTCGTACGTCCCGCGCGCGGCGCCGACGACCTGCTGGTTGCGTACGGTCCCGTCGGGGACGAAGGCGACCAGGTCCTCGTCCCAGCGCAGCCGCCCCTGGCGCTGGCTGTGCAGGTGCACCACCGGGCTCCAGCCACCGGAGACGGCGAGCAGGTCGCAGTCGAACGACTGGGGGGAACCGATCAGCCGGCCCTCCGCGTCGAGGGCCTGGACGGTGACGCCGGTGAGCCGGCCCTCGCCCGTGGTGTCGACCACCGCGCTGCCGGTCAGCACCCGTACCCCGGTGGCCGCGGCGACGTCGGCCGCCCGCCGGGACAGCTCGGGGCGCGCGTCCACGACGGCGGCGATGTCGATCCCGGCGGCATTCAGGTCGGTGACGGTGTCGTACGCGCTGTCGTTGGTCGTGCTCACGACGGCCCGCGAACCCGGCGCCACGGCATAGCGGTTGAGGTACGTCCGCACGGCACCGGCGAGCATCACCCCGGGCCGGTCGTTGCCCGCGAAGACCAGCGGGCGCTCGTGCGCGCCGGTCGCCAGGACCACCTGCCGGGCCCGGATGTGCCACAGCCGCTGGCGTGAGACACCCTCGGGGGCGGCGGCTCCGAGGTGGTCGGTGCGCCGCTGGAGGGCCAGCACGTAGTTGTCGTCGTACGACCCGAAGGCGGTGGTGCGGTGCAGTACGACCGCCTCGGGGGCGGCGTCGAGCGCGGCGCGGATCTCCGCGGTCCACTGCGCGTCGGAGGGCAGCGAACCGCCGGGCTCCGGCCGGTCGTCGACGAGGATCACGCGGGCGCCGGAACCGGCGGCAGCGGCGGCGGCCGCGAGGCCGGCGGGTCCGGCGCCGACGACCAGGACGTCGGCGTGCGCGTACTTCTTGTCGTAGACGGCGGGGTCGGGGGTCGGGTCGAGCCGGCCCATCCCGGACAGCGTGGTGGCGGACAGGCCGTCGTAGAGCTCCACGGTGGTCGCCGGGAGCATGCCCTCCGAGCATGAACCGCCCAGCTGCAGCAGGGCGTTGGGCTCCTCGGCCCCGGCGGCGACGATGCCGCGCGGGCGGCCGCGGTAGAGCGAGGGGGCGACCTCGACGAGGCCGTTCGCGAGCATCGCCGAGGCGACGGTGTCGCCGGGGTGCCCGGTCAACTCCCGTCCGTCGACGGTGAACCGCAGCACGGTGCCGCGGTCGATTCGGCCGCCCTGCGGGAGCCGGAAGTGCTGGTCGGTCATCGGTGCCCTCCGGGGCGCTGCTCGTCGAGCCGGTAGGAGGCGAGCACCTCATGGGTGGCGGTGTCGCGCAGGACGTTGAACCAGCGGCGGCAGCCGGTGCCGTGCATCCACCGCTCGGCGAAGGGGCCCTTGGGGTTGTCGCGGTAGAAGACGTACTCGGCCCACTGCTCGTCGGTGAGGTCGGCGGGGGTCTCGGGGTAGGGGACGTGGGCCTGTCCGCCGTAGTGGTATTCGGTCTCGTCGCGAGGACCGCACCATGGGCAGGTGATCAGCAGCACGGTGTCCTTCTCTCAGGCAGGCTCTCGGCGGGCTTTCAGTGGGCCACGGCTGCTGCGCCGTGTTCGTCGATCAGCGCGCCCGTCCTGAAGCGGTCGAGGGCGAAGGGGGCGTTCAGCGGATGCGGTTCGCCGGTGGCGATGGTGTGCGCGAAGGTCCAGCCGGCGGCCGGGGTGGCCTTGAAACCGCCGGTGCCCCATCCGCAGTTGACGTAGAGGTTCTCCACCGGGGTGGCGCCGATGATCGGGGAGGCGTCCGGGCTCACGTCGACGATGCCGCCCCAGGTCCGCAGTACGTGCGCCCGCGCGAAGACCGGGAACAGCTCGACGGCGGCGGCCATCTGCTGCTCGATGACGTGGAAGGAGCCGCGCTGCCCGTAGCCGTTGTAGGCGTCGACGCCCGCGCCCATCACCAGTTCGCCCTTGTGGGCCTGGGAGACGTAGACGTGTACGTGGTTCGACATGACGACGGTGGGGTGCACCGGTTCGTGCAGTTCGGAGACCAGGGCCTGCAGGGGGTGCGACTGCACCGGCAGCCGTACGCCCGCCCGCTCGGCCAGCACGCTGCTGTGCCCGGCGGCGGCCAGAGCGACCCGGCCGGCGTGGATCCGGCCCCGGTTGGTCTCGACGCCCACGACGCGGTCGCCGTCCTTGAGGAAGCCGGTGACCTCGCAGCCCTGGATCAGGTCGACGCCCAGTTCGTCGGCGCGGCGGGCCAGCGCCCAGGCGACGTGGTCGTGCTTGGCGATGCCGGCCCGCGGCTGGAAGGTGGCGCCGAGAACCGGATAGCGGGTGCGCGGCGAGACGTTGATGATGGGGCAGACCTTGGCGACCTCGTCCGGCTCCAGCCACTCGGCGTCGACCCCGTTGAGGCGGTTGGCGTGGACGCGGCGTACGCCCTCGCGGACGTCCTGGAGGGTGTGGGCGAGGTTGAGGACGCCGCGCTGGCTGAACAGGAAGTCGTAGTCCAGCTCCTCCGGGAGCCGCTCCCACAGTTTGAGGGCGTGCTCGTAGATCGCCGCGCTCTCGTCCCAGAGGTAGTTGGAGCGGATGATCGTGGTGTTGCGGGCCATGTTGCCGCCGGCCAGCCAGCCCTTCTCCAGGACGGCGACCTTGGTGATGCCGTGGTTCTTGGCGAGGTAGTAGGCGGTGGCCAGGCCGTGGCCGCCCGCGCCGACGATGACGACGTCGTACGAGGAGCGCGGCTCGGGATTGCGCCAGAGGAAGTCCGGGTGCTCCGGCAGCGGCTCGGTGCTCATGCCGCGTCTCCGTTCAGGTGGGGGTAGAGCGGGAAGGCGGAGGCCAGCTTCTCGACGCGGGCGCGCAGTTCGTCGTCGGGCCGTTCGCCCTTGAGGGCCTCGGCGATGATGTCGGCGACCTCGCGGAACTCCGCCTCGCCGAAGCCGCGGGTGGCCAGGGCGGGGGTGCCGATCCGCAGCCCCGACGACACCATCGGCGGGCGCGGGTCGAACGGCACCGCGTTGCGGTTGACGGTGATGCCGATGCGGTGCAGCCGGTCCTCGGCCTGCTGCCCGTCGAGCGCGGACCTGCGCAGGTCGACCAGGACCAGGTGCACTTCCGTACCGCCGGTCAGCACCGTGACCCCGGCCTCCGCCACGTCGTCGGCGAGGAGCCGTCCGGCGAGGATGCGGGCACCGTACAGGGTGCGCTGCTGGCGCTCCCTGAACTCCTCGCCCGCCGCCACCTTGAAGGCCACCGCCTTGGCCGCGATGACATGCTCCAGCGGGCCGCCCTGCTGCCCCGGGAACACCGCGGAGTTGATCTTCTTCGCGAGGTCGGCGCGGCTGAGGATGACGCCGCCGCGCGGGCCGCCGAGGGTCTTGTGGGTGGTGGTCGTGACGACGTCGGCGTACGGCACCGGGCTCGGGTGCAGGCCCGCGGCCACCAGGCCGGCGAAGTGCGCCATGTCCACCATCAGGTAGGCGTCCACCTGGTCGGCGATCCGCCGGAACGCGGCGAAGTCCAGCCGGCGGGGGTAGGCCGACCAGCCTGCGACGATCATCTTCGGCCGGTGCGCGAGGGCGAGCTGCTCGACCTCGTCCATGTCGATGCGCATGTCGGACTCGCGTACGTGGTACGGCACGACGTTGTACAGCTTGCCGGAGAAGTTGATGCGCATGCCGTGGGTCAGATGACCGCCGTGCGCCAGGTCGAGGCCGAGGATCGTGTCGCCGGGCTGGAGCAGCGCGAACATGGCGGCCGCGTTGGCCTGGGCGCCCGAGTGCGGCTGTACGTTCGCGGCCTCGGCGCCGAACAGTTCCTTCACCCGGGAGATGGCCAACTGCTCGACGACGTCGACGTGTTCGCAGCCGCCGTAGTAGCGGCGGCCCGGGTAGCCCTCGGCGTACTTGTTGGTCAGGACCGAGCCCTGGGCCTCCATGACGGCGGCCGGGGCGAAGTTCTCCGAGGCGATCATCTCCAGCGTGGACTGCTGGCGGTGCAGCTCGGCGTCCACGGCGGCGGCGACGTCCGGGTCGATCCGGCTGAGCGGGAGGGTGAGAGGGGAGGCGAGTGTGCTGGTCGACGGGTTGGTTGCCATCTGTGCACCATCCTGAGAGCCAACTAATGAGCAACTGATATATCAGACTGCTGCGGTACGGTATGGGAGCTCGCCGCACAGGTCAAGGGGGCATCCATGGAGCAGGTCGCGACCGAGCCCGCGGGCGGGGCGCCCAGGGGCGCGGAGCCCGGGGACGAGAAGTCCGGGGCCGGGGAGCTGACGCTCGCCGAGCGGGCCTACCGCGCCATCCGCGACCGGCTCGTCATGCTGGAAATCCGCCCGGGCGCCCCGATCAACGAGGAACAGCTGGCCCAGTCCCTCGGCGTCGGACGCACACCGGTGCGCGAGGCGCTCAAGCGGCTCCAGTACGAGCGGCTGATCACGACCTATCCCCGGCGCGGCACGTTCGCCACCGAGGTCAACATCACGGACCTGGCCCACATCTCCGAGGTGCGGCAGGAACTGGAGCCGCTGGCCGCCGCCCAGGCCGCGCGGCGCGCCACGGTCGCGGACCGGGCGACCCTGACCGCCCTGCGGCGGGAGCTGGAGCGCGCGCATTCCGGTCGGCACGCCGCCGCCGAGCTCATGCACCTGGACCTACAGGTGCACCGCGCCGTCTACGCCGCGGCGCACAACCCGTATCTGGAGGACACCCTCGTCCGCCACGACAACCTGGCCACCCGGATCTGGTGCCTGTTCATCGACCGGCTGTCCGACATGGCCGGCCATGTCGAGCAGCACGGACCGTTGATCGAGGCGATCGTCGCCGGTGAACCGGAGAAGGCGGCACAGCTCGCCCGCGGGCATGTCGAGGGTTTCGAGCGGGCCATTCGCGGGGCCATCTGAGTCAGTGCAGGGCGCCCCGCGGCTCCTCCGGGCGCAGTCGCGGCCTGCCCGCCAGGCTGGTCCACAGGTGTGGGGCGACGTCGTCCTCGGGGAGCCGGGCGATCATGTAGCGGACGCAGCGCTCGATCTTGACCCGCCACAGGCGGGCGGCCTCGTTTCCGTCGGCGCCGCGCAGGGCGTCGAAGACGACGGTGTCCTCGTTGAGGATCGTGTCGAACGCCTGGCTGTAGTCCATGTCCAGCACGGCGACGAACATCCGCAGCCGGGCCGTGAGGCGTTCGAAGGTGCCCGCGGCCTGCGGAAGGTCCGCGGTGCGGGCGAGCGCGTCCTGGAACCTGAGGTCGACCTCCCGGATCCGGACGTGGTCCTTGTCCCGGGCCGCGGCGCGGACCTCCGCCAACGCCGCCGCGGCCGGGGCGAGTTGCTCCGGGCCGAGCATGGCGATGCGGCGGATGAGCAGTGCGCCGAGGCTGGCGCGCAGGGCGTAGAGGTCGAGGACGTCCTTCGCCGTGACGGTGGGGACGGCGGTGGCGCCGCCCGGAAGCGGTTCGAGCATGCCCTCCTCGGCCAGCGCCCGCAGCCCTGCCCGCACGACCCTGCGGGAGAGACCGAGCCGCGCCGCGAGTGGCGCCTCCCGGACCCGGTCACCCGGCCGGTGGCCGTCGGCGAGGACGGTTTCCCGCAGCAGGCCGACCACGGGGTCGGTGGTGACGGGGGCGCCGGGCGCCTCGTCGTCGGATGCGATCTGGGGCACCGTGCCGACGGCGGGGTGGCCGAGTGCGTGCACGTCCCGGACGTTCGAGTCGTTGACGGGGCCGCAGATGGCGGGTGCGTCGTACGACGGACGGGGCGGGGCGACCCGGGTGAAGGGGGGCGTGGCGGGCGTCCAGGTGGTGGACCAGGTCAGCAGCCCGTCGCGGAGCCGGTGCGGGTCGGGCGCGATCTCCTGACTCGGCTGCGGCTGGGGCGTGAGCAGACGCCGGGTCTCGTCGGTCCATGCCTCGGGGCCGGGGGCTCGGTGCCAGCGCAGACGCGGGGATACGGCCGGGTCGTGCTGGTCGAGGGCGCCGTACGCCTCCGGCGGCAGGCCGTGCGCGAGCAGGTGCACGGTCTCCCCCGGGCCCGCCGCCGACCTGGACCGATCGAGGAACGTGTGCAGGGCGGGGTGGTTCGCCCCGAGCGCGTCCTCCGGGGGCCGCTCGCCCCGGAGCGCCGCGAAGGCGCAGGCCACGGCCAGTACGTGCGGCACCTCCCGGTCCTGACCGAAGAGCCGCTCGGTGACGGCCGGCGCGGCGGGGCGTACGGCCGTGCGACGCCCCGACCGGGCCGTCACGGCGAGCACGCACACCGGTGGGGCGATGAAAAGACCGACGACCTCCTCGACCTGGTCCGGCAGGGACCACGCCCGGCGCTGCCCGTCCAGGGCACGCGCGCCCGGCTGGACGCCGTAGATGCGCCAGATCCGGCTCACCGTGCTCTGGCTCAGACCGGTCTCGGCGGCCATCGAACGGGTCGACCAGGCCTGCCTGGCGCCGCGCGGCGGCGGGGTCAGGGTGCGGACCAGGACGTGCGCGACGGTGTCGTCGTCGGCCGTGGGAGGCCGGCCGGGACGGGACTGCTCGTCCAGGCCGTCCAGCCGTTCGGCGAGGAAGCGGGCACGCCATTTGGCGACCATGTCCCGGGAGATGCCGAGCCGCTTGGCCACGGCGGTGTTGGTGAGCTCCTTCTCGCAGGCCAGCACGATCTGCGCGCGCCGGGCCCGGCCCTGTGAGCAGGTGCGGCTGCGGGTCCACGAAAGCAGCGTGGCCCGCTCGTCCTCGGTGAGGACGACGGTGTCGCGGGGTCGGCCGGCCATGGCGGCAACCGTAGCCGAACTTCTGACTCAGAAGTACCCCGGCGGCCGGTGGGACGGCCGAGGCATTGTTGGCCGCTCCCGGCCTTCACATACTTCGTTGCCATCCGGCGGCCACGTTGCCGGCGTCCCCGAGAAACCGCGAGTTCGCCTCGATCAGCGAGCCCGGGCCGCCCCCCACCGGGGAGCACTCGCGACATCGAATCCGCACCTCAACCCCGACTGGCCTGGACCTACCCTCACAGGGGCAAGTCCGGGATCCGCTCCCGGAGGCTGTGATGACCGTAAACGCAGGAAACAGACTGGATGACGCGCCCCTGTCGCGCTTCCACAAGAAACTGGCGCTGTACTCCTCCGGTGGCCCGTTCCTCGATGGCTACGTGCTGAGCATCATCGGCGTCGCCATGGTGCAGATCTCTCCGCAGCTGAATCTGTCCGACTCCGCCGAGGGCCTGATCGGCGCGTCCGCGCTCATCGGCATCTTCCTCGGCGCGTTCGTGGGCGGCTGGCTGACCGACAAGTTCGGTCGGCAGCTCCTCTACACCATCGACCTGATCGCCATCATCGTCTGCTCGGTCGCCCAGTTCTGGGCCACCGACCCGGTGTGGCTGTTCGTCCTGCGTCTGCTGATCGGGGCGGCGGTCGGCGCGGACTATCCCATCGCCACCTCGCTGCTGGCCGAGTTCACTCCGCGCCGCTACCGGGGGCCGCTGCTGGGCGGTCTGGTCGTCATGTGGTTCGTGGGCGCCGCCGCGGCGTACATCGTCGGCGAGATCATGCTGTCCTCGCTCGGTGACGACGCGTGGCGCTGGATGCTCGCGAGCGCCACGCTGCCCGCCACGATCATCGTGCTGCTGCGCCACGGCACACCCGAGTCCCCGCGCTGGCTGGCCAACAAGGGCCGCACCGAAGAGGCCGACGCCGTCCTCCAGAAGGTCTACGGCCCCGATGTGACGGTGGCCGATCTGCCGGACGAGGCGGAGGAGCGGGAGAACGTCGACATCAAGGCGATCCTGCGGTCCGGCTACGGCGGCCGGATGCTCTACATCACCGTCTTCTGGACCTGTTCGATCGTGCCGCTCTTCGCCATCTACGCCTTCGGCCCGAAGATCCTGGACGCGCTGAAACTGGAGGGCGGCCTGGCCAACATCGGCGAGGCCATGATCACGGTCATGTTCCTCATCGGCTGTGTGGTCGCCCTGTTCGGCGTGAACAAGATGGGCCGACGCCCGCTGGTCATCCACAGCTTCCTCTGGTCGGGCCTCGCCCTGCTGCTGCTCGGCATCTTCCCGGACGCCCCCTCGGGCGTGATCATGACCCTGTTCGCCCTGTACGCGGTCATCATCGGCGGCACCCAGATCCTCCAGTGGATCTACCCGAACGAACTGTTCCCGACCGAGGTACGCGGCTCCGCCGTGGGCCTGGCCTCCTCGGCCAGCCGGATCGGCGCCGCCGTCGGCACCTACCTCGTCCCGATGGCCCTGACCGGCTGGGGCGTCGGCGGCACCATGCTCGCCGCCGCGGCGATCAGCCTCGTGGGCGCCGTCGTCTCCGTCTTCTGGGCGCCCGAGACCCGCGGCATGGCCCTGCACGAGGCCGCCGCGCTCAATCCCCGGGCCGCCCGGGGCACGCCGACCGGCCGCACCGCGGGCGTCTGACCGCCGCCGGGGCCCCCGCCACCCCGGCGGGGGCCCGGGCCGCGGCGGCGACCGCCGTATCGGCGGCCATGGCGGCCGGACCGGCGGGAACGCACAGCACACCGCTCGGCGCGGCTCTGCGCGACCGAGCACTTCACCCGTGAATCCGCAGGAGGGTACCGATGAAAGACGTAGTGATCGTGGGAGGCGGTATCGCGGGACTGTCCGCGGGCTGGCGACTGCGGCACTGGGACACGCTCCTGCTGGAGTCCGAGGGACGGGTCGGCGGCCGCATCCGGTCGGAGCGCCGGGGCCCGTACTGGCTCAACTGGGGCGGGCACGTCTACGCGGGCGGGAACTCGGCGACGTCGTGGCTGCTGAACAGCACCGGTGTCGACTCGGTGCCGGTGCCCGGCTCGCTGGCCGGGCTGTCGATGAACGGCAAGCTGCTGCTCAAGGGACGCGTGGAGACCTACCCGTTCCGCATCCCGATGCCGATGTCGGCGCGCGTCGGCATGGTCAAGGCCGGTGCGAAGGTGGCGGTGCAGGTGGCCCGGTACGCCCGGATCGTGCGGCGGCGCAAGGGCGAGACCGAGGCGCAACGCCAGCTGCGGGTCTACGAGTTCATGAACGACCGCTCCTTCAAGGACTTCATCGGCGATCTGCCCGAGGACTCCGAGGCGCTGTTCAAGCCCACGGTGACCCGCTCCGCCGCCGACATCGACCAGCTCTCCGCGGGCGCCGGCGTCGGCTACTTCAGCCTGGTGTGGAACATCGGCGCCGGACTCTCGCAGAGCATCCTCGGCGGCCCCTCCACCCTCACCGAGTCCATCGCCGCGGCCCTGTCGGACCGGGTGCGGCTCCACGCGACCGTGGACGAGATCGTCCAGAAGAAGAGCTCGGTCGTCGTCCGTTACCGGCAGGACGGGGTCGAGCAGGAGATCGAGGCGCGCTACGTCGTCCTGGCCACGCCGGCCACCGTCAGCCACCGCATCGCCGTCGACCTCGACCGTGACGTACGCGAGGCCCTGTCGAAGATCGTCTACGGCCCCTATGTGAGCGCGGCGTTCCTCAGCGACGAGACCGGGCGCCAGGTCTGGGACGACGCCTACGGCATCGCCACGCCGAAGCGGTCCTTCAACGTCGCGCTGAACATGTCGAACGTCGTGCACGGCTACGAGCGGGAGCGGCGGCCCGGCAGCAGCATCATGACCTTCTCGCCGGGCAGTCTGGCGCGCGACCTGCTGGAGCACGACGACGACAAGATCCGCCGGATCTACCTGGACGACCTGGACCAGGTCCTGCCCGGCTTCTCCGACCATGTCGTGGAGGCCGAGGTGCAGCGCTGGCCCACGGGCGCGCCGTACTGCTTCCCCGGCCGGGGCATGCTCCAGCAGACCCTGACCCGTCGCAGCGGCCGGGTCCTCCTGGCCGGTGACTTTCTCGGCACCCTCTACACCGAGACCGCGATCCAGACCGGTCTGTCCGCCGCGCACGAGGCGCGGAGTCTGCTGGCCACCGACCGGCAGACCGCGCGGTGCGGCCTGACAACGGCGCCCGTCGCCCCGTAAATCCACGTTCCCGTTCGCATTTGGCAGTTTCACCTGAGGAGATTCAACAATGCCGGCACAGCTGAGCGGCGTCCTGACCGCCCTCGCCACCCCGTTCGCCTCGGACGGGGAGATCGACGAGAAGACACTGCGCCGCCTGGTCGACCGCAGCATCGACGGCGGTGTGGACGGAGTCGTCGCCTGTGGATCCACGGGTGAGTTCGCGGCGATGAGCGCAGCGGAACGGCGCCATCTGATCGAGACCGTCATCGACCAGACGGCCGGACGAGTCCCGGTCGTCGCACAGACCGGTGCGCTCAGCACCAGGGAAGCCGTCGAGCTGTCCCGGCACGCGCAGGCCGCCGGAGCCTCGGTGCTGATGGTGGTCGCCCCGTACTACGAGCCGCTCACGCTCGACGAGACGCTGCGCTATCTGCGTACGGTCGCCGACGCGGTGGACCTCCCGATCATGCTGTACAACCTGCCCGGGGCCACCGGCGTCAGCCTCTCCGCGGACACCGTCGGGCAGCTCGCCAGCGAGGTGGAGAACATCCAGTACATCAAGGACACCAGCGCCGACATGGCGCAGGCCGGGCAGCTGATCCACCGTCACGGCGACGTCATCTCCACCTTCATCGGCTGGGACAGCCTGCTCCTCCAGGCGATCTCCGAGGGCGCCGCCGGTGTCATGGCCGGGACCGCGAACGTGATGCCGGCCGAACTGGTCTCCATCCACCGCGCGTTGCGCGCCGGCGACCTCGCCCGTGCGCAGGCCGAATGGGCGCGGATCTATCCGCTGATGGACGCGATCATGTCCGCGCCGTTCATTCCGGCGGTGAAGGCCGCCCTGGACGCGGCCGGATTCCCCGTCGGCGGCCCTCGTGAGCCGCTGCTCGGCCTCGACGCCGCCACGACGGCCAGGATCGCCGACCTGGTCCGCGCCCTGCACCCGTAGGGCAACAGGGCGGACGTCGTCGTGTGCGCCACACGGGCACCCAACCACCGTTTTCAGTAGGCGAGTTGACCCGGTACGACCATCGTCGCCGTCGGATCCCTCGCACGGCACCGCCGCGAGACCGGCGGCGGCGACGTCGGCCACGCCAGTCACCTGTCGTCGGCGCACGGCATCGGCCGCCGTGCCGACCGGCCGGCCGCCTCCCCCGACCACTCAAGGAGTCACTGATCATGACCACTGCCGCCGGCCTCACGACGGCCACCGTTCGCCGCGCAGCCGATGCACCGCCTCTGATCACCGAGGCCGACCTTCCCGCGGCCCGGCACTTCATCGACGGGAAGTTCCCGGACGGGGCGCCCGAGCGCGTCATCGACGTGGTCGACCCGAGCACGGAGAGCGTCATCGCCCGGATCCCCGAGGGCACCGCCGAGGACATCGACCGTGCGGTCGCGGCCGCGGTGGCGGCCAGGGCCCCCTGGGCACGGCTGGTCCCCAAGGAGCGTTCGGAGGTGCTGCACGCCATCGCCGACCGTGTGGCCGAGAAGGCCGAGCTCCTCGCCAGGCTGGAGTCGGCGAACACGGGCAAGCCGCTCGCCGTGTCGCGGGACGACATCGGCATGACCGTCGACACCTTCCGCTTCATGGCCGGTGCGGTGCGCGCGACCACCTCCCTGGCCGCGGGCGACTACGCCGAGAACCATCTGTCGGTCATCGTGCGGGAACCGCTCGGTGTGATCGGAGTGATCACACCTTGGAACTACCCCCTGCTCATGGCGGCCTGGAAGATCGCCCCGATCCTCGCCGCCGGCAACACTCTGGTCCTCAAGCCGTCAGAGCAGACACCGCTGACCACCCTGAAGTTCGCCGAACTCGTCGCCGACCTGCTGCCGCCCGGCGTGCTGAACGTGGTGAACGGGTACGGCGCGGTGGCCGGCGCCCGGCTGGCCGAGCACCCGGACGTGCACATGATCGCCCTGACCGGTTCGGTCGCCAGCGGTCGCGCCGTCGCCCGGGCCGCCGCCGACACCCTCAAGCGGGTGCACCTCGAACTCGGCGGCAAGGCCCCGGTCGTGGTCTTCCCGGACGCCGACCTCGCGGCGGCCGCGGCGGCATTGCGCGTGGCCGGCTTCTGGAACTCGGGTCAGGAGTGCGGGGCCGCCTGCCGTGTGCTGGTCCACGAGTCGGTCGCCGAGGAGTTCGTGGCGCACCTCGTGGGCGAGGTACGGGAGTTGGCCGTCGGTGAGCCGCGCGCCGGGGAGGACGTCGAGGTCGGGCCCATGGTCTCCAAGGCCCACTTCGAGCGGGTCACGGGGTACCTGGAGCGGGCGAAGAGCGAAGGCGTCCGGGTGGCGGTGGGAGGTGGGGCTCTCGACGGGCCCGGGTATTTCGTGGCCCCGACGGTGCTGGTCGACGTGCCCGAAGGGGCCGAGGTCGCCCGCGAGGAGATCTTCGGCCCGGTCGTCACGGTCGAGACCTTCGCCGACGAGGAGGAGGCCGTACGGCGAGCCAATGACGTACCTCTCGGCCTGTCGGCATCGGTGTGGACCGAGAACGCGCGCCGCAGCCACGACATCGCCGCGCGCCTCGACTTCGGGACGGTCTGGGTCAACTCCCATCTCGTGCTGGCGAGCGAAGTCCCCTGGGGCGGTTTCAAGGGCTCCGGTTACGGACGGGACCTGTCGATCTACGCGCTGGACGACTACTCGCGCACCAAGCACGTGATGCACAACCACGGGCGCTGATCCCGCCCTGCCCACCTGTTCGACCGCCATGGAGGTGCGGAGTGGACGTCGGCGACCCCCTGATGACGCCGTTCGTGCTCAAGAACCTGACGCTGCGCAACCGCATCGTCAGCACGTCCCACGAGCCGGCCTACAGCGAGGGCGGCCTGCCCAAGGACCGCTACCGCGCCTACCACGTCGAGAAGGCCCGGGGCGGTGTCGGGCTGACCATGATCGGCGGCAGCGCGCTGGTCAGCCGCGACAGTGCACCCGCCTTCGGCAACCTGCAGTTGTGGAAGGACGAGGCGGAGCCCTGGCTGCGCCGCCTCGCCGACGAGGTCCACGACCAGGGGGCGGCGGTGATGACCCAGCTGACGCACCTCGGTCACCGCACCAGCAGCTACACCGACAACTGGCTCCCGGCGATCTCGGCGAGCAATGTCCGCGAACCGGCGCACCGGGCGTTCGCCAAGGCCGCCGAGCAGTGGGACCTCGACCGGGTGCTGCAGGACTTCGTGGACGTCGCGCAGCGCTGCCGGTCCGCGGGACTGGACGGCATCGAGCTCATGGCGTGGGGCCACCTCCTCGACTCGTTCTGGACCCCGTTCTGGAACCGTCGCGACGACGAGTACGGCGGCTCCTACGAGAACCGGATGCGCTATCCGCTCCAGGTCATCCGGGCCGTACGCGAAGCGGTCGGCCCGGATTTCGTCATCGGCGCGCGCATGACGTTCGACGAGGAGCGCGAGGGCGGCCTGGAGACGGACGAGGCGCTGCGGATCGCCGAGGACATCTCGGCGGCCGGGATCGACTTCATCAGCCTGATCAAGGGCTCGATCGGCACCGACGCCGACCTGGCCCGCACCATCCCGCCGATGTCCACACCGGCCTCTCCGCACCTGGAGTTCGCCGGCCGCGTCAAGCGCAAACTCTCGGTCCCCGTCATGCACGCCGCCCGCATCAGCGACGTCGCCACCGCGCGGTACGCCATCGCGGAGGGCCTGCTCGACCTGGTCGGCATGACCAGGGCACTGATGGCCGACCCCGAACTCCCGAACAAGGTCCGCGACGGCCGCACGGACCGTATCCGTCCCTGTGTGGGCGCCAACATGTGCATCGACGGCATCTACAGCTCCGGCGCGGCGTTCTGCGTGCACAACCCGTCCACGGGCCGCGAGTTGGAGATACCCCAGCGCATCGACGCCGCCTCCACGGCGCGGCGTGTGGCGGTGGTGGGAGCGGGCCCCGCCGGTCTGGAGGCCGCCCGCGTCCTCGCCGAGCGCGGCCACGACGTCCGCCTCTTCGAGGCCGCGGACAAGGTGGGCGGCCAGCTGCTGCTGGCCTCGCTCGTCCCGCGCCGTCGCGACCTCCGCGGCATCATCGACTGGCGGACCGACGAACTCGCCCGACTGGGCGTACCAGTCGCGTTGAACACGTACGTGGACGCCCCGACGCTGCTCGCCGAACGCTGGGACGTCGTGATCGTCGCGACGGGCGGCACCCCGGCGGCGCCGCGCGTGCCCGGGGCCGGCCTGGTCCACGACACCTGGGACGTGCTGTCGGGAGCGCGACGGCTGCGGGGCCGTGTGATGGTCTACGACGACCACGGCGGCAACCAGGCGCTCGACGCGGTGGAGGCCCTCGTCCGAGGCGGCGCCACCGTGGAGATCGTCACGCCGGAACGCACCCTCTCCCCCGACGTCGGCTCGCTCACGGCGGCCGGATACTTCAACTCACTGGCGCAGAGCGGTGTGGCGGTCACGGTCCTTCGACGCCTGCACGGGGTCACGAGGGCCGCGGACGGCCTGACGGTCGAACTCGGCATGGACGGCTTCGACTTCCGCCAGCACCGCGCCTTCGACGCCGTGGTGGCGGAGATGGGCACCGATCCGGTCCAGGAGCTCTACGACGAGCTGCTCGGCTCCTCCACAAACCTGGGCGCCGTCGACTGGGCGGAACTGCTGGCGGGCGAGCCCCAGTCGGTGGTGCGCAACGAGGACGGTGCCTTCCGGCTGTTCCGCATCGGGGACGCGGTGACCAGTCGGAACGTCCATGCGGCGATGCTGGACGCGGCCCGGCTCGGCCGGACGATCTGAGACTGGGGCGAGAAGTTGTACGACTTTTCCCCCAACCGCTGAGGACTCGGTGCGGGCGGCTCCATGTGCGCCGTCTATTCGAGTGCTTGTCTGCACGTCACCGCTTCTCGCCCATGGGTGGGCGGCATACCTCTGGCGACCACACACCTACCGAAGGAGACGCTCATGCGTGCACCTATCGCCCTGGCCGCCCTCGCCCTCGCCGGGACAGCCCTGCTCGGAGGCCCGGGCCAGGCCTTTGCCGACGACAGCGACGAGATGGGTAAGGCCGGATCCGACTTCGGGAACAACGCTCCGGCCAAGCCCAACTTCGGCGAGGGCACGTCCGATTCCGACCCGAGCGTGTCCAGCTTCGACCAGCATGCGCCCGGTTCCAACCAGAGTGCGCCCGGTTCCGGCCCGGTCGCGCCCAGCTTCGGCGCGGTCGGCTCCGTCTTCGACCCGACCAACTGACAGCTGGCCCGCGCTGTCATTCCCTGCTCCCCCGCATCGAGATGCTGTCGGTGCGGGGCGCGGGTGCGTCACGACAACTTGCGGCACGTTCCGCCGCTATTGGACCCGCCCCCACTGCTCGCGCCGCCCCCGCTACTGGACCGGCGCCGTACAAAGACGCATGGCAGCGCCTAATCAATCGTGCTTGGGCCAGATCGGGCCCTGGTCGGTCCAGATGACGCCCTTGTTGCGGCACAGGCAGAAGGGGTGGCCGATCGGGTCGGTGTAGACCTGCCAGCCGTAGCCGTTGGGGCCGATGAAGTCCTGCCTCAGCGTCGCGCCGAGGTCGAGGACGCGGCGCTGCTCGGACTCGATCTCGTCCACTTCGAAGTCGAGGTGGAACTGCTTGGGGTGCTCGCTGTCGGGCCACTGCGGAGCGCGGTAGTCGTCCACCCTGATGAATGCCAGCTCGATCTCGCCGAACTGGATGCCGGCCCAGTCCTCGGAGCTGCCTTCCTTGATCGGACGGCCCGTCACCTCGGAGTAGAAGGCCGCCAGCTTCATCGTGTCCGGGCAGTCGACAATGAAATCGGTGAGTCGCAGCATCCCGCGATCTTGCCACAAGCTCACACCCGACATCGAGAGTGGCCCTAGTGGGGCTCCTGCCGCCGCCCATAGGGGGCGATGCGGAGAACGGCGCGGTTGGTGGCCAGGTGGGTGGAGAGAGTGCGGTTCACGGGGCGGCCTCGGTTGTCGGGTTCGGTACGCGCCGGTACGGCTCGCCCTGGGCGGGGCGTTGGTCCGGCCGGCCCGCGGCGGGCCAGGTGGCACAGGCGCGCTCGGCCAGCGCGGTCACGGTGAGTGCGGGGTTCACGCCGAGGTTGCCGGGGACGGCGGAGGCGTCGATGACATGCAGGCTCGGGTAGCCGTGGACACGGTGATAGAGGTCGGCGACACTCGTCGCCGGACGGCTGCCGATCGGGCAGCCGCCCAGCAGGTGGGCGGTGACCGGCAGCCGTAGGACGGTGTTCCACAGAAGTGCGGCCCGGCCGCCGATGCGCCGGGCGTAGTGGTGGGCGACGGCCTCGGCGGCGGCCAGCCGCACGGGTTCGGGGCGGGGGCTTCCCGGACGAAAGGTCAGGCTCCCGCGGCGGAAGTGGCTGGTCAGGTGGGAGTCGCCCTGCTCGATGGCGAAGAGTACGGCGGTACGCCGGCCGAAGTCCCGCCACGAAGAGCCGCCCGGCCGGACGAGCAGTGCGGCCGGATGGGTTCCGGGCCCGAGTCGGCACAGCTGGACCAGGAGGTCTGGTCGTGGTCGCAGCACGCAGCTGATGGCGACACCGGGTCCGACGTCGAAGCCGTCGGCGGACACGGCGGCGAACACCTCCCGGTTGGTGCGGGTGCGGGTGCCCAGCGCGGGGGAAAGGTGCGGCAGGTACGGCTGGGAGCGGTGCAGGAGCTCCGCGGTGCCCCAGGCCCCGGCAGCGAGAACGACTTGATGCGCCGACAGTACGGTGTGGGTCCGGGTGATACCGGTGCCGTGGCGTGTGTGCACGTGCCAGGTGCCGTCCGGTTGCGGGATCAGTTTCCGGGCCTCGGTCAGGGGCCGGATCTCGGCTCCGGCTCGCTGGGCGAGGTACAGGTAGTTGTGGTCCAGGGAGTTCTTCGCGCCGACGCGGCAGCCCAGTGTGCAGCGGCCGCACTCCGTGCAGCCGGCCCGTGCCGGGCCCCGGCCGTCGAAGAAGGGGTCCGGCACCGTACGCCCGGCTGGGCCGAAGTGGATGCCGACCCGGGTGGCATGGACGCCGCCGGGCACCCCGAGTGCGGCGGCCGTTCGGCGCAGCATGTCGTCCCCTGCCGCCTGCCGGGGCACGCGCGTGGTGCCCAGTATCCGTTCCGCCAGTGCGTAGCACGGGGCGAGTTCGCTCTCCCAGTCGAGGGTCGGATCCCAGCAGGCCTCACGGAAGACGGCCGCGTCGGGCCGGTAGTGGACGCCCGCGTAGACGAGGGATCCGCCGCCCACCCCGACACCCATCAGCGCGACCAGACGGCGTCGTACCCGCAGGCGTGCGATGCCGCGCCAGCCGAGCCAGGGCGCCCACAGCAGGTGCTGTGCCTGCCATGCGGACGTGGCGAAGTCCTCCGGCCGCCAGCTGCGTCCGGTCTCGACGACCGTGACGCGGTAGCCCTTCTCCGCCAGACGCAGTGCCGCGACGCTCCCGCCGAACCCCGAGCCCACGACAAGCACCTCACGCGAGCGTGATCCAACCGCATCCCTCGTCACGGTCAGTACGTTATCGGTCGCAGTGCGCTCATCATCCGATCAGTCAGAGAGAGGGTCCGTGGCTGATTCCGTGCCTGCCCCCACCGTCCCGACCGCTCCGGGTTCGCTGCCCCTGCTCGGGCACAGCCTGAAACTCCTGCTCGACCCACTCGACTTCATGGCGTCGCTCAACGAGCTGGGCCCTCTGGTACGGATGCGAGGCCCGGCCTTCACACCCGACGTCTACCTCGTCAACTCACCCGAACTCCTCCACCAGTTGCTGGTGACCGATGCCCGCGACTACGGCCAGGCGAGGATCACGGCAGGGATCGGCTCCCAGTTCGGCGTCAGCCTGGTGATGGACATGGACTTCGACGGGTTGACGCTGTTCGGATCACACCGCAGGCACCGGCGCGCCGTGCAGCCGGCCTTCCACCCCCACCGCATCACCGCCGGAACACCGGCACTGCGGCGGGCCGTCCAGGAGGCCGCGGCCCAGTGGTGCCCGGGCAGGACGATCCGGGTGGACCGGGAGATGGCCTCCCTCGCCTACCGGGTCAACGCGCGCGCAGTGTGCGGGGACACTCCGGCCCTCGACCGGGTGACGGCCGCTCTGGCGGCCATGAGCTCCCAGACCACGCGAGGCCTGTACTGGCGCCTCGCCGTCCCACAGCTCGCCCACCTCAAACACGTGCCGGGCACTGGCAGCTTCCGGCGGGCCCTGTCCGATCTGCGGACCGGAATCCTGGCGGCGCTCACCCACCAGCGCGGTCAGGGTGCGGCCGACGGCAGTGTCCTCTCCGAGCTTCTGCGGGCCCGTTACGCCGCCCCGGACGAACCACTCGGCGACCAGCAGATCACCGCCGACACGCTGTTCCTCATCTGGGCCTCGACGCACGGCCTCAAGGAGGTGCTCCCCCACCTCTTCTACGAGCTGGCGCGCCACCCCGACATCGAACAGCGAGTGCACCAGGAAGTCGACTCCGTCCTCGACGGCCGCCCCGTGCAGGCCCAGGACCTCACCTCGCTCGAATACACGCGCCGCGTCGTCAAGGAGACACTTCGGCTGCACCCCGCCCCCTGGATGCTGGGCCGGCGCACTCTCGTCCCCGTACGCCTGGGTACCGCCGAACTCCCCGCGGGCACCGAACTCGCCTACTGCACTTACGCGTTGCACCGCAATCCCGCGGTCCACCCCGACCCGCTGCGTTTCGACCCCGACCGCTGGCTGCCCGGCCCCGCGAAGACCCTGGCACGCTGCGCCGACGTCCCGTTCGGCGCGGGGGTACGCAAGTGCATCGGTGACGCCCTGACGATGAACCAGCTCCTGACCGCCGTGGCCACCATCGCGGCCCACTGGCAGCTGCGCACCACGCCAGGACACCGCTACCGGCCGCACGGCCGCATCGTCATCTCCCCCGGCCCGATGCCCATGACCTGCCACCTCCGCCGGGGCCGTGCGAGCGCGAGCCCCGTAGCCGCCCCGGAGCACGGTGCGGCTCCGGCAGATGTCCAGGGATGGCGGCGGCATGCGAACTGAGTCCCGTTCCGTGACAGATGCAGCGTTCGGAAGAGGGTCCATGCGGCAGTGCGTCGGCCGCACGGACCACCTGGCGGACGACCTCGCAGACAACCTGACGGCGATTGATCATCCTTCACGGTTGTATTCACATCCCGGCCGTAACAGGGATGCGGCGGGCGGCGTTTGCGCGGGCGTGGACATTGGCACGCAGGTCGCCGGCCTGGACGGTACGGACGCGGCAGATCCTTCGAACCGAGAGGACGTGTGAGGTGGGTTCTCCCGTAGTGCCACTCGCCGGTGTCTACCGGCGCAGCGGGATTCACGACCCGGCCCTGCGCCGCGGCTACGAGGCGTGCCGCCGTGCCACCCGTGCGACGGGCGAGATCGAGTACGCCGTCTCACTGCTGCTGCCGCCACCGCTGCGGACCGCCACCTGGGCGCTGTACGGCGCCGTACGGGCCGTGGACGACCTGGCCGACGCGCCCGGGGCCGCAGAGGGAACGGATCCCGGGCGAGCCGGACGGCTGGAGGAGTGGATCTCGGCCTTCGACGCGGACCTGCGCGAGGGCCGCGGCAGCGACCCGGTACGGCAGGCGCTGATCCACACCATGCTGACCTGGAACCTGCCGCCGGGGTTCCTGCACACGCTGTTCGAGGAGCTCCGCCAGGACGTCAATGGACGTCAGTTCGCGACCTGGCATGAGTGGCGGCGCTACAACAGCCTGATCAATACCCCGCTCGTGCTCCGCGCGGGCTCACTGCTGACGCGGGCCGCGGGTCTGTCCGCCGAACCGGAGACGATCGCCGCGAGCGTGCCGGACATGGCCGTCGCATGGCAGACCGCCGTCGACGCGATCTACCTCACCGACGCCCTCGTCGACCTCTGCGACGACCTGGACCGCGGCCACGTCCCCCTGCCGCAGGAAGCCCTGGACGAGGGCGGTGTGCATCGGGCGGACCTGCTGACCCGGCGTGCCACCCCGGCGTTCGGGGAACTGGTCCGCCGTCTGGCCGACCGCGCCCGTACCTGGCTGGACCACAGCCCACTGCCACCCGTGCTGCACCCCGCGGTGACTGTCGCCCTCGGTGCCTACACCGACCTGTACCGGCTCCGCCTCAAGGCTGCCGCCGACTCCCCCACCGCACTGCTGCATCGCCGCCCCGCTCTGCCGCGAACCGCCCGGCTGCGCCTGCTGCTGCCCGCCCGGACGAAGGCCGCGGCGGCCTGGGCCCTGTTCCCCTTCCCCATCCAGCCCAGCCCGCCACCACACCGCTCACCGACCGACGCATCCGACGCATCCGAAGCGCCCGAAGCGCCCGGCCGGGCCGAGCAGACTTGCGCACGCGCTGTTCAGCGGCGTGCGACCACACCTCCGCCTCCCCACCCGTCCGGAGCCCGCCCGCCCCAACTCCCGCCCGAAGCCATGCCGCGTCACGTCGCGATCGTCATGGACGGCAACGGCCGCTGGGCGACCGCCCGAGGCCTGCCCCGCACCGACGGCCACCGCGCGGGCACCGAGGCACTGATCGACGTCGTGCACGGCGCCCTGGAGATCGGGCTGAAGCACCTGACGGTGTACGCGTTCTCCACCGAGAACTGGAAACGCCCCGCCGACGAACTGCAGGCACTGATGTACGAGATCCCCCAGAGCATGCGCGGCATGGTGGACGAGGAACTTGACGTCCGCCTGCGCTGGGCCGGGGTCCGCTCCCGCCTGCCGGCCGACGTCGTCGAGCGGCTCCTCCAGGACGAGCGGACCACCCGCGACCGCACCGGACTGATGCTGACCATGTGCGTGAACTACGGAGGCCGCGCCGAGATCACGGCGGCCGCGGCGAAACTCGCCCAGGAAGCAGCCGCCGGAAGGATCGACCCCACCGCGGTCTCCGAGCACGTCTTCGCCCGCTACCTCCACGTCCCCGAACTGCCCGACGTGGACCTGCTGCTGCGCACCGGCGGCGACCAGCGCACCTCCAACTTCCTTCCCTGGCAGGCCACCTACGCCGAACTGCTCTTCCTGGACACACCGTGGCCCGAGGCCGACCGCCGAACCCTGTGGCAGGCGATCGAACAGTACGCCCGCCGCACCCGCCGCTACGGCTCCGTCCCCCGCATCCCCGCCCAGCCCGCCTTGCCGAGCGGACACGGAGCACCGACACCGTGATCACGCGGCGGAGAGTCCTCGGAAGAACCGTCGGATGTCGCCGATGAGCAGATCCGGCTCCTCCATGGCCGGGAAGTGACCGCCCCGGTCGAACTCGGACCAGTGCGTTATGTGGTTGGTGGCCTCGGCGAATCGGCGGATCGTCAGGCTGAGATCCTTGGGGAAGACCGCCACGCCGGTCGGCGTGGTCGAGGGCTCCGGCTGCCGGCCCCAGGAGCCGGCGGACTCGCGGTACAGACGGGCCGAGGAGGCCGCCGTGCCGGTGAGCCAGTACAGCATGACGTCGGTGAGCATCTGGTCGCGGTCCACCGCGTCCTCGGGCGTGTCCGCGGAGTCGGTCCAGTCCTTGAACTTCTCGACGATCCAGGCGAGTTGGCCGACCGGGGAGTCGTGCAGTGCGAAGGCGAGAGTCTGCGGGCGGGTGGACTGCACGGCCGCGTATCCGAACAGCTCCCGCTGGTAGCGCTCCCCGTGCTTGAGTCGCTGCTGCTCCTCGTCGGTGAAGGGCGCGGCGTCCGGGGGCGGCGGAGTGCCGATCATGGTCACGTGGATGCCCACGACGTGCTCGGCATCGATCCGGCCGAGCTCGCGGGTGATGGACGAGCCCCAGTCGCTGCCGTGTGCGCCGTAGCGGGTGTATCCGAGGCGGTTCATCAGCTGCGCCCAGGCGCGGGCCACGCGCTCGACATTCCATCCTGTCTCGCGGGTGGGGCCGGAGAAGCCGTAGCCGGGGATCGAGGGGACGACGACGTGGAAGTCCTCGCTCAAGGGCTCGATGACATTGAGGAGTTCGATGACCGAGCCGGGCCAGCCGTGGGTGGCGATCAGCGGCAGCGCGTCGGGATTGGCCGAGCGGAGGTGCAGGAAATGGACGTTCTGTCCGTCGATCTCGGTGGTGAACTGCGGGATGGAGTTGAGCCGCTTCTCCTGTTCCCGCCAGTCGTAGGTGTGCCGCCAGTACTCCACCAGCTCCTGGACATAGCCGAGCGGGATGCCGTACTCCCAGCCGACGCCGGGAAGCTCGTCGGGCCAGCGGATCCGGTCGAGCCGGGCGTGCAGATCGTCGAGCTGGGACTGGGGGATGTCGATGCGGAAGGGGGTGATGTCGGTCATGAAGCCGCGACCGCCGTTTCGTCGGCCTTCTTCTCCGGCAGGTCGAGGGTGCTGCGCAGGTTGATCGGTTCGAGGAGGACGGCGGCGATCACGGCGAGAACGGCGGCGCCGGCCGAGAGGAGGAAGATGTGCGCCGTCGCGTCGCCGTACGCGACCCGGATGATCTCCTGTGCCGCGGGGGACTGCGCGACGGCCGGTGAGAACTGGCCTCCGGACATCCCGTGGCCGGCGGACATCCCGGCGGAGGCAAACCCGCTCGCCACCTTGTCGTCGACCTGGCGGGCCAGGACGGCGCCGAGGACGGCGACGCCCACCGTGCCACCGAGGGACCGGAAGAACGACACCGTGGAGCTCGCCGCCCCGACATCCTTCAACTGCACGGTGTTCTGCACGGCGAGCACGAAGTTCTGCAGCGTCATGCCGACGCCCATCCCGACGCACAGCATCGACACCCCCAGGAAGACCATGGGCGTCTCGTGATCGATGATGCCGAGTCCGGCGGATCCGGCGGTGAGGAGCACGGCGCCGGTGATGAGGAACGGCTTGATCTTCCCGGTTCGGCTGATCAGCCGGCCGCAGACGATGGAGGCGATCAGGATGCCCGCCATCATCGGAATCGTCAGCAGGCCGGCTTCGGTGGGGGTGCGGCCGCGGCTCAGCTGGAAGTACTGGCTGAGGAACACCGCGGTGCCGAACATGGCCGTACCGACCGCCAGGCTGCCGAGGATGGCCAGGGCCGTGGTGCGCTTCCTGACGATGGCGAGCGGAACGATCGGTTCGGCAGCGCGTGTCTCCACCCACATGGCCGCGGCGAGCAGGGCCAGCCCGCCGCACACCATGGCGGCGGTCTGCCACGAGGCCCAGGCGAAGGAGCCGTCGACGAACGACGCCCAGATGAGCAGAACACTGACACCGGCGGCGATCAGCGTCGCCCCCAGATAGTCGATCTTCACGTTCTCGCGGCGCAGGACAGGAAGGTTCAGCGTCCGCTGGAGCAGGAGGAACGCGACGGCGGCGAGCGGAATTGCAATGAAGAAGCACCACCGCCAGCCCAGCCACGAGGTGTCGACGATGACGCCGCCGAGGAGCGGCCCACCGATGGTCGAGGTCGATGTGGTGCCGCTCAGGTAAGCGCTGTAACGGCCGCGCTCGCGAGGCGGGATGAGGGCGGCGATGGCGATCTGGACGAGCGCCTGCACACCTCCCACGCCGACGCCCTGGACGGCCCGCGCGGCTATCAGCTCACCGCCCGTCTGGCTGATCCCGGACGCCAGGGTGCCGAGCACGAAGACGGCGATGGCGGCCTGGAGGAGGGCCTTCTTGCTGAACAGGTCGGCGAGCTTGCCCCAGATCGGGGTCGTCGCGGTGGTGGTGAGGAGGGTCGCGGTGACGACCCACGTGTATTGGGTCTGCGTCCCGTGCACCGATCCGATGATCTTCGGCAGCGCGCTGGAGACGACCGTACTGCTGAGGGTCGACACGAACAGGGCGAGCAGCAGGCCGCTGAGCACCTTCAGCACCTGTCGGCGGGACGCGGGGGACGGCTCCTCGGGTTCTGACTCGTTCACTGCGCTCACTGCGCTCCTCGTCGGACGGGTTGCAGGCAACCAGTTGGCTGTACACGGCGTGGATGGAGGACATCGCCCAGGCCGCAGGGGTGACACGGGCAACGGTCTACGCTCACTTCCCCGGCGAGGCCGAGATCGTCGACGCGCTCGTGGAGCACGTGTAAGGGGCGCGCGAAGGCCGGTACGGACGGCGGTCTTCGCGCACCCTCGCGGCGGCGGCCGGGGATCAGGGGCGCACGGCCTGCGCATCCCCGGTCAGCGGGCGGTCCAGCCTGTCCTCCTTGCGGCCGAGGAGCTGGAGGTTGCGGGCGCCGAAGTCGACCAGGAGCGGCTGCCCGGAGATGTACCGCGCCGCATGCGAGTTGAGGAACACGAGCGGGTCCGCCATCTCCTCCGGTGTGGCCAGGCCCTTGTGCAGGCCGGCGTTCGCCTCCAGCTGGTCGCGTCCGCCGCGCATCACGGCGAAGTCCGGCGTCAGACCGGTCTCGGTGTTCGTGGGGAGCAGGGCGTTCACCCGGATTCCGCGGCTCGCGAGTGCGGTGGCGCTGTGGGCCATGAACAGGTTGAGCACCCGCTTGGAGAGCGCGTAGGCGGCCGGTCCGGGCTGGCTCTGGAGGCCGAGTCCTTCGATCGCCTCGACGATGGCGTCCCACCCCTCGGCCCGGATCAGCCCTTGGAGTTCCTCCTGGTAGCGCTCCCAGTTGATACCGCCCAGGGAGGACACGTAGGCGATGGCACCGCCCTCGCCCATGCGGGCCTCCAGGTACGTCTTCGAGATGTACTTGTAGGAGCCGTAGTTGATGAACAGGGTCGTGTTGTAGTCGTGCTGGAGCCCGGAGACCCCGGCCACCCCGAAGAACGTGTCGATGTGCTCGGGGAGCGACGCGAAGGCCCGGTCGATGTCCTCCCGTACTCCCAGGTTCGCCTGGATCGCGGAGGCGAGACCCGACAACTCGGTCGGCGCGTAGTCGATGACGTGGACCTCGGCGCCCAGCTCGACGAGCCGCTGTGCCGTCGCCTTGCCGATGCCGGAGGCCGCGCCGGTCACGACCGCGGTCTTGCCGGCGTACTGCAGGTAGTCGTTCATGTGCCCAGTTCCTCTCCCCCGCGCCGAGACGCGGGGCTGCTGTGTGCGGGAGGGGATCGCGTCGCGTCAGGAAAGCGGGAGCGGGAGCGCGGACCCGATGGTCTTGGTCTCGGTGAAGACCTCGAAGCCCTCGCGGCCTCCCTCGCGGCCGAAGCCGCTGGCCTTGTAGCCGCCGAACGGGGCGTCGCCGCCGGAGTACGAGCCGCCGTTGATCATGAAGGTTCCGGTGCGGATGGCACGTGCGATGCGCAGAGCACGCTCCGTCGACGCCGACGAGACATACCCGGAGAGGCCGTACCGGCTGGCGTTGGCCAGTTGGATCGCCTCGTCATCGGTGTCGAACGGTGTCACGGTGAGCACCGGGCCGAAGATCTCCTCCTGCGCGATGGTGGAGGCGTTGTCGACGTCCACGAAGAGTGTCGGCTCGACCCAGAAACCCGGGCGGTCGGGGATGCCGCCACCGGTGGCGAGCTTCGCGCCCTCCTCCTGACCGATGCGGATGTAGTCGGCGATGCGGTCGCGCTGCCGGGCCGAGACGATCGGGCCGGCCAGCGTCTTCTGGTCCTGCGGGTCACCCCAGGGCACCTGCTGGAATGCCTGCGTCAGGCCGGCGACGACCTGCTCGTAGACATCGCGGTGCACCAGCAGCCGGGTCGGTAGCGCGCAGCCCTGGCCCGAGTGGGCGAGCGCGCCGAGCGCCTGCGGTATGGCCTGGCGGAGGTCCGCGTCATCGAGGATGATCGAGGCGCTTTTGCCACCGAGTTCCAGCGTCGTGCGCTTGAACGTCGGCGCGGCGAGTTCGAGGATGCGCTGCCCCGTGGCCGTGGAGCCGGTGAACGTGATCATGTCGACGCGCGGGTCGGTCAGGAGGAGTTCGGCCGTGTCACGGTGGCTGGTCGTCACCACGTTGACCACGCCGACCGGGATGTCGGTGCGCTCGGCGATGAGCCGACCGAGGCGGGTGGCGTTCCACGGTGTCTCGGGCGCGGGCTTGGCGACGACCGTGTTGCCGGTGGCGAGAGCGCCGGCGAGCTTGACGAGCAGCAACCCGAAGGGGAAGTTCCAGGGGGTGATGGCGGCGACGACGCCGACGGGCTCCTTGACGACCCATCGCTGGCTGGGCTCGTTGGTGAACCGGTTGACGGCATCGTCGAGGCGGCGCACCCACTCGAACTCGTCGATGTGGTCGATGTGCCACCGGAACTTCTGCAGAGGCTCCTCCAGTTGAGCGCCGTGGGTGAGCATGCGCGGGGCCCCGACCTCCGCGATGAGTTCCTCGCGCAGTTCCTCCTTCTCCTCGACCAGCGCATCGAGGAGCTGGGTCAGGGCACGCTTGCGCAACTGCCGGTCGACGGCCCAGTCCGTCTCCTCGAACGCCCGCCGTGCCGCACCGATCGCATCGAGCATGTCGTCCCGGCCGGCGTCGGCCACCTTGCCCAGAACCGTGCCGTCTGCCGGGTTGAGCACCTCGATCGTGCGGCTGTCCGCGGCCGCGCGCAGCTTTCCGTCGATCAGCAGGCGTTCCTCGTGGCGCGATGCCGGGGAAGGCGGGCCGGACGGGGTGATGGACATCATTGTCTCCTGGATTGGGTGGGGGGAGGGAGAGAGAGGGAGGAACGAAGGAAGGGCGTGAGGCGCGGCGCGGCTGGCCCGGGAGGACCAGAGAGGGGCGGCCTGATCGGAGGTCAGGAATCCGCCGCGGGGACGGTCGGGCGCACGGCCTCGGCCCAGCTCGCTCCGGTGGCGATGGCCTGGCGCCACTGCCGGATCGCCTTGGGCGGCATGCCCACCGCGAGGGCGCCGCTGATGCGGTCGCCGGTGCGGTAGGCGGCCACGAATTTCCGCTCGGCCGGGTCGCCCTCGACCACGGCTACCTCGTCGTGGCCGCGCAGGTACCCGTACGCCTGGATCTTCATGTCGTACTGGTCGGACCAGAAGTACGGCACCGGCGCGAACGGCTTGCGCGCCTGGGGGTTGAGCAGGTTGCGGGCGGCCGCCATGCCCTGCTCGGCGGCGTTGGTGCGATGCTCGATCCGCATCGACTGCCCGAACAGCGGGTTGTACCAGCGGGCCACGTCACCGGCCGCGTACACGTCCCGCGCGGCCTGGCAGTACTCGTCACACACCACGCCGTCCCCCACCGCGAGCCCGCTGCCGGCCAGCCACTCGGTGTTGGGCAGCGAGCCGATGGCGACCAGCACCTCGTCGGCCTCGACCAGTTCACCGCCGGCCAGCCGTACGCCGTCCCCGGTCACCTCTGCCACGCTCACCCCGCACCGCAGGTTCACCCCCCGCTCCAGATGGGCGGCCGTGAGCACCTGACCGACCTCCGTGCCGACGGCGTGGGCCAGCGGGACGGGGGCGGGTTCGAGGAGGGTGACCTCGCAGCCCAGGCGCCAGGCGACGGCGGCGGCCTCGGCCCCGAGGAACCCGGCACCGACCACGACCAGCCGCCGTCCCGGCGCCAGCCGGTCCCGCAGGGCCAGGGCGTCGTCCAGGGTGCGCAGCACGTGCGCGCCCTCCCCCGGCAGCCGCCGCGGCCGCACCCCGGTGGCCACGATCAGCGCGTCGTACGGCACCGTTGTCCCGTCGGCCAACTCCACCGTGCGCTCGGCGAGTTCGAGGCTGGTGGCGGCCGCCCCGAGGCGCAGGTCGAGGTCGAGTCCGGCCAGGTCGCCGGGGGTGCGCAGGGCCAGCCGCCCGGGCTCCCACTCGGCCGCCAGCAGCTGCTTGGACAGCGGCGGGCGGTCGTACGGGGCGAGGGGTTCGTCGCCGACGAGGGTGAGGGTGCCGTCGTAGCCCTCGCGGCGCAGGGTCTCGGCCGCCGCGAGTCCGGCGGCCGAGGCACCCACGACGACGATGCGCCTCACTGGTCGACCAGCCGGATCGCGGCGGCCGGGCAGACCGCGATGGCTTCCTTCACGTCGTCGAGTTGGTCCTCGCCGACCTGTTCCTCCAGCAGGATCGCGATGCCGTCGTCGTCCTGGTCGAAGACCTCCATCGCGGCGAGCACGCACTGTCCGGACGCGACGCACTTGTCGGCTTCCAGCTCCACCTTCATGATCGGGTTCCCTTCGTCACGCACGTCTTCACGCGCGGGTGTGGTTGGTTGGCGGTGGTTTCGGAGCTGTCACCAGGCGACGGGCAGTTCGTGGACGCCGTAGATGAAGGCGTCATGCTTGAACTTCACGTCCTCCAGCGCGCAGGCCAGCCTCAGCGTGGGGATGCGCTTGTAGAGGGTGCCGTAGACGACCTGGAGTTCCATGCGGGCCAGCGGCTGGCCGAGGCACTGGTGGTTGCCGAAGCCGAAGGCGACGTGGCGGCGGGCGTCGCGGGTGAGGTCGAGGCGGTCGGGGTCGGCGAACACCTCGGGGTCGCGGTTGCCGATCTCGTTGACCATGATGACGCCCTCGCCGGCCTTGATGACCTGGCCGCCGATCTCGATGTCCTCGGTCACCGCCCGGCGCCGGCCCAGGTGGGTGATGTGCAGGTAGCGCAGGAGCTCCTCGACGGCACCGGCGACGAACTTCGGGTCGTCGCTCTCACGCAGCAGCGCGAGCTGGTCGGGGTGCTGCAGCAGGGCCAGGGTGCCGAGCGCGATCATGTTCGCGGTGGTCTCGTGGCCCGCGATCAGCAGGAGCAGCGCCATCTCCGTGGCCTGCTGGTGGGTGAGTTCGCCGGCCGTGATGCGGGCGGCGATGCTGGAGAGCAGGTCGTCCTTGGGTTCGGCGAGCCGCTTGCCGAGGAGTCCGGCGAGGTAGCCCGCGACCTCCCGGCTCGCCGCGCCCCGCTCCTCGGGTGTGGCGGTCGTACGGACCATGGTCTTGGTGTTCTCCTGGAAGAACTCGTGCTCCTCGTAGGGCACGCCGAGCAGTTCGCAGATCACCAGCGAGGGGATCGGCAGGGCGAACACGTCCACCAGGTCCACCGGGCCGGAACGGGCCAGCATGTCGTCGATCAGGCCGTCCACGATGCGCTGTACGGCGGGGCGCATGGCCTCGATCTTCTTGACGGCGAACGGCGCCGTCACCATCCGGCGCAGCCGGGCGTGCTCGGGGTCGTCCATCATGATGAAGCTGAGCTTGCCCTCGCCCGCCTCAGGACTGGCCTTGGTCGGGTAGCCGGGGGTGTCGGTGTCCGCGCTGACGCGCGGGTCCCCCAGGATGGCGCGCTGCTCGGCGTACCGGGTCACCAGCCAGGGCTCGCTGCCGTCCCACAGGCGGACCCTGGTCAGCGGCCCCTCCTCCTGCAGTTCCTTGAGCTCGGGCGGCGGGTCGAAGGGGCAGCGGGACTGCCGGGGCATCGGGAACTCGGGGACGGCGTCCCGCGCTGCGGGCGCGGTACCGGTCACGGTGTCGGCCATGGCTTGGCTCTCCTCGGTCGTGGGGGGGGGATCAGCGGGATCAGCCTGGGTGGGCACATGCAAACAGAGGGGGCTGACGTAATCCGGTCAGCTTCCTGACCGTCACCTGACATGGCGCAGATCACATGTCGGCTCTCAACCAGCCGTCTGTCAGCGGCGATTCGGAGGGAACCCATCGACTGTCGGCTGCTGCTGGTAGGGGGCCTCGTGCGTCGTTTCGCGGGCGGCCCTGGCCCCCTGTCGGTAGTTCGAGACGAGACCGCCGAGCGCTCCCAGCGAGACCAGGCCCATACCGGCGGCGGTCGCGATGCCCTTCGCGCCGTCCATCGCGACGTAGGAGATCGCGGCCACACCGCCGTTGAACAGGAACAGGAACCACAGCACCGGCCGCGACGACAGGAACGCCTTGATCTTCGGCTTCTTCGTGATGCGCGAACCCGTCACCAGCGCGACGGCGATACCGGCGAACGTCGCGACCGTCTTCTCCGTGCCGTCCAGGAACGCACCCGCCCCTCCCATGCTGGTGGCCAGGCCGGCGACGAAGAACGACCAGAGGAGCAGATCGGCGGCGAACGACTTCACGCGGGCCAGAAACGACGTGGACCTCATCGGGGACTTCCTTCGGGACGGGGAGCTCGGTGCTCTCGGAATCTCTGCTGATCACGATTCCGTCTCCCGTACGGCTCCACGAGGGAGCGGACTCCCGAGCCGTTGGTGTAGCGGGCTACACCACCGCGTGCCGGGCGCCTGTGACGCGAAGGAGGTCCAGTTTCCCCGCGTCGCTGCTGCCGGCCGCCGCTGTGTAGGTGACCATGCGTAGGTCTGCTCCGGGGACGACGAGGACGTCGCAGTCGAGCAGGATGTCACCGATCTCCGGGTGCCGGATCGTCTTTCGGTCCGTCGTGTGCTGGGCGGCGGCCGTCTCCATGACCCAGCGATGCGCGAAATCGTCGGACATCGCTCGTAGATCCTGCACGAGACGATCGAGCTGGGCGTCCGTGGGATAACGGGACACCGCGTCCTTGAGGTCGGCGACGATCGACGCTTCGAAGGCGTCCTGTCCACGCTCCGACCGGACGGAAAGCATCGCGGCACGAGCCACGCCATCGCCGAAGAGCGCACGGGCGAGATTCCGTTCGGCGATGGGGAGGACGGACGGGTCTCCGAGCAGGGCGCTCCACGCGGTGTTCCACCACAGCAGCGTCCAGTCGGCGGCGAACACCGCGATCGGAACATCGCCCAGGCGCGCGGCGAGCCGTTGGATCCCCGGGGGCACATGGGTGCTGACCGTCCCGTCCCGGGGCGGCAAGAGGCCCGCGCTTCGATACAGCTGGTCGCGCTCGTCGCGGGAGAGCTGAAGAGCCCGGGCAAGGGAGCCGACGACCTGGGCAGAGGGGTTCTTCGCGCGTCCCTGTTCCAGGCGCAGGACGTACTCCACGGAAAGCCCGGCCAGCTGTGCGAGTTCCTCGCGGCGCAGTCCCGGGGCACGACGCCTGTCCGTCATGGGAAGGCCGGCGTCGACCGGGGAGAGACGGTCACGCCAGGCACGCAGGAGTACGGCGAAACCGGAGCGGGAGGAGGCCATGGGTTCATTCTCGCCGCGCGGCGCCGGATGAGCGTGGGTACTGCCAGTCCCAGTGACGGGGACGGCACTGGCTCGCGTCGGCGCATCCGGCGAACGTGGATGCGTCCAGGCCGAACGCCTCGGATGGCACCAGATGGCATCGGCTGACCAGTTGAGAAGTTGAGGAGAGGAGTCCTCCATGCGGCGGACCATAGTGATGACGGGCGCGACCCGCGGGATCGGCCGCGTCGCCGCGGAGTACATCCTGCGCCGGTCGCCGGACGTGCACCTCGTCGTCGTTGCCCGCGGATCGTCAGGAGCACGGCTTGCCGTGGAGCTCGGTGCGGGCGGGCACGCGGTCTCGTACGTCCCGGCGGACCTCGGCTCACTGCAGAGCGTCTGCTCGGCCGCCGCCGAGATCCGCAACCGGCTCGAAGCGGGTGAACTCCCGCCGCTGCGCGGCTTCGTGGGCAACGCGGGTGTGCAGTACACGAACGCGCTCACCGAGTCACCCGACGGGTTCGAGTCCACCTTCGCCGTCAACGTGCTCGCCCATCACCTGTTCGTCCGCCTGCTCCAGGACCGCTTCATCGCCCCCTCCCGGATCGTGATCACCGCCAGCGACACCCATTTCGGCGACTTCAAGCACAACTTGGGCATGGTGCCAGGCCCGGTCTGGAAGTCCCCGGATGTCCTCGCCCGCACGGGCGCTTTCCCCAAGCCGCAGTCCACGGCCGCCGGGCGCACCGCGTACTCGACGAGCAAGCTGGCGGCGATCTACCTGGTTCACGAGTACGCGCGCCGGCTGCCCGCCGGGGTGGACGCCATCGCCTACAACCCTGGCTTCGTCCCCGGCACCGGGCTCGCCCGCAACGCGGACGCCGTCTCCCGGTTCGCCATGCGGCGCGTCCTGCCGCTGCTGACCCTCACCCCGTTCGCCACCAGCCGCGACTTCGCGGGCCGCTGCCTCGCCGACGTCGCCCTCGGCACAGTCCGGGCGCAGACCGGCTCCTACGTCGACCGCGACCGTTCGGCCCGCTCCTCGGAGGAGTCCTACGACGCACGGCGCGAGGGCGAACTCTGGGAGGCCGCCGAACGGTTCACGCGCGACATACGCTGCCAGGGCGGAAGCGTTCTCGGATGACGCTGCGCTGCTGCGCGCACCCGCTGCTCGTCGCCGTGGCGGTCGCGGCGCGGACGGCCGCGACCCGGCGTCCTGGTCGGGTCAGTTCGTCACCCGGAAGGTGGCGTCGCCGCGCCCCGTCGCCGTGGTGATCGGGTCGAGCCGCAGCTGGAATCCGTAGTGCCGGATGTACCGGTCGGGGTGGTTGTACGACTGATAGGACGCCGCTGTGGAGTCGGCGAGCCCGGCGACCTGGCGGAAGGTCGCGTCCTGGGCGAACTGGCCGGTGCCGTCGTTGTGGGCGAGCTGGAAGTCGAAGGCGGAGTGCCGCAGGTAGTACCCGGGGAAGTTCACCGACTCGAAGGAGACGGTGCCGGAGCCCGCCAGACCGGGCCTGACCCGGAACCGGGCGTCCTCGGCAGGGCTGACGTTCGGGTCGATGCGCACGTCGAAGTCGGTGTGCCGGACGTACCGGTCCTGGAAGTTGTACGACTGGAGCCGGTTGGCCGCGGTGTTGGGCCAGCGCGCGAGCACGCGGCTCTCCTCGGCGGCCGTCAGGTTCAGGATCCAGCCGTGGCGCTTCTTCGTGCCGCCCATGTGGTAGCTGCCCGAAGCCTGCTTCCGGTAGGCGGCGGGGTCGGCCGGGTCGGTGGTCAGGACCGGCATGTAGCCACCGCTGGAGGCGTACTGGTCGAGGTAGAGGGCCCACTCGTTACGGCCGTTGAACTTCATCCACATCGGGCCTTCGACCTGGGAGCCGGTGAGGCCGATGCCGGAGAGGTCGCCGAGGCGGGTCCACGTCCCGAGGATCGAGTTGCTGCCTTCGAGCGTGATCTGCCCGTCGCCGGAGGCCCGCACGTAGCGGTAGTTGCCGACGCCGGCCGGCGTCTCGATGATCTGGGTGTCGATGATGCCCTGGGTGCCGGGACGGTCGATGTACAGCTGCGGGGTGGTGATCGTGCGGAAGTCCTTGGTGCGGGCGTAGTAGATGCGGTGCTTCAGCACGCCGCCCAGGGTCGCGTTCGTCGCCCAGTACAGGACGTAGTCGTTGGTCTGCGGGTCCCAGATCGCCTCGGGCGCCCACGCGTTGCGGCCGTCCGGGATCGCGCCCGCGACGTTCAGCAGCCACGGCTGCGACCAGGTGACCAAGTCGCTCGACTCCCAGACCACGAGGCTGCGGCTGCCGTTGTTCTGGGCGTCGCCCCACGACTGTCCGCAGCCGATGCACAGATCGGTCGCGATGATCCAGTACTTGCCGCCGCCCGGGGCGCGGACCAGAGCGGGGTCACGCACCCCGCGTGTGCCGACGGTGGAGCGCAGGACCATGCCGCCGCCGTTGAGGTCGTTCCAGTGCACGCCGTCCGGGCTGTGCGAGAGGTACATCTGCTGGTTGGTCGCCCCCTCCCCGGTGAAGTGCACCATCAGGTAGCCCGGTTCGGCGGCGGCGGCCCGCTGGGGTGTGGTCAAGGTCTGGGCAGTGAAGAGCAGGCAGGCGGCGACCAATATCGCCGCGAGCCGGGTGAAAACCCTGAGCATGTGCGTTTCCTGTCTTGTCTGTGTAGGGGGTGCCCGCTGGGTGAAGGCGGGTTGGTCAAAGACGCGACCACTGGAAGCTGGCGGCTGTGCCGCAGGTGCGCTGTTCGAGCAGGGCGGCGTCCGCGGTCGAGGCGCCGACGACGTTGACGCACTTGCCGCTGTGGCGGGCCCTGAGCTGGTGATGGCCGTCGACGGGGACCCGCTGGAATTGCTGGTTCGCGCCGGAATGGCAGGGGAACTGGATGAGCCCGGCGCCGTCGGCGGTCGAAGCGCCGTTCACGTCCAGGCACTTGCCGCTGTTGAGGCTCTCGACCTGGAAGTAGCCCCCGCCCACGTCGACGAAGCGCCATTGCTGCCACGGCCTGCCGTTCCAGGCGTACTGACCGACCTTCACGAAGTCGTCGGTGTTGGGCGCCTGGACGTCGATGACCTTGCCGCTGTTGCGGTTGGTCAGCCGGTGGTACGTCACGGCCGGTTCGCCGGAGGGCACGGTCAGCGCGGTGCCCGTGGCCGTCGGCACGCCGAGGTTGGGTGACCCGTCCGCGTTCCAGGTGATCTTCTGGATGCGGGTGGTACGGGTGGTGCCGCAGCCCTGGGAGGACGACGAGTTGGCGTGGTAGACGATCCAGTCCTCGGTGCCGTCCGGTGACTTGAAGAACCCGTTGTGGCCCGGACCGAACACGCTGCCCGCGTCATCGCGCTGGAAGGCCGGCTGTGTGCTCTTGCTCCAGGAACTCGCGTTCAGCGGGTCGCCGCCGGTGAGCGTGAGCAGGCCCAGCTTGTAGTCCGGGCCCTGGCAGGCACTCGCCGAGTAGGAGATGAACGTCTTCCCGTCGTGCTGCAAGGCGACCGGGCCCTCGTTCATCGGGGTGCCCTGCTTCTCCCAGGCGTGGGCCGGGGCGGAGATCCGCGTACGGGGTCCGGTCACGGTCCACGGATTGCTCAACGCGACGACGTAGATGCTCGGATCGGACCCGGCCCACTGCGGTGTCGCCACCCCCGACCAGACGAAGTACAGCCGGCCGTTGATGGTGACGACGCTGCCGTCGATCCCCCACCAGTCGTTCGCGCCGAAGATCATGCCCTTGTACGTGTACGGCCCGAGCGGGTCGGTTCCGGAACTCTCCAGCACATGCACACGCTGGTCCTCGATGTCGCCTGTGCCGGCGGAGTAGTAGACGTACCAGCGCTTACCGTTGGGGCCGTCGAGCAGGTGCATTTCCGGGGCCCACACATAGTGGTCACGGCCCACGGCATGAGCACCGAACACCGGCACCGGCGAAGCCGACTTGAGCGCCTCGACCGTGGGCGCCTTCCGCATCGTCAACGGCCCGCTGTAAGGCGTCGTCATCAAGTAGTAGCTGCCGTCGTAGTACGTCATGTACGGGTCGGCGCCGGAGCTGTTGAGCGGGTTCGTGAACGTCGTCGTGGCCGCCTGCGCGTCTGGCGCGGTCACCACCGCCCCGCCCATCGCACCGCCGACGACGGCGAGAGCCATCGCCATGGCACCCAGCCGACGGACGGCAGCGGAACCCCTCCCCACGCGCTGCCGGACGCGGCGTCTCGGCGACTCCACGCCGTCGGATTCTGAACTGATGCTCATGACAGGGACATCCTCGTTCGTGTCGTGGAGCGGCGTTGGAAGACGGGTCGGCGGAATCCAGGGAGCCATATGTTCGATATTTAGAACACTGTTCGTAAATTCGGCCAGACGCTAGAGGGGCCCCCGAGGGGGTGTCAAGAGGGAGGTCGAAGAACTGAGGCACTGGGCGAAACCATTAGGCGGGGAGCGCCTGTTGACTCCCCTCAGCGCCGAGTCGAGGCCTGGTCTGTACGCGGCGATCCGTCGTGATCACCGTGCCGGATTGGGCAAGCGTGCCCCGATGCGCAAGTACGGGGTCGGTCATCCCACGGTGCAGCAGGCACTGAAGTCCGCGTGGCCGCAGCCGCGGAAGAAGCTCCCGCCCCGCCCGACCCGGCTGGACCCGTTCAAGTGGCTGGTGGATGAGATGCTGCGGGCGGACCTGGAAGCGCCGCGCAAGCAGCAGCACACCGCGAAGCGGGTCTTCGACCGGCTCGGCACGGCGCAGAGTTGATGTTCCAGGTGCTGACGGAACGCGAGGAGAACAAGGCCATCGCCATCGCCTCCCACGAGTCCTTCGGCGGCTGGACAAAGACATTCCGACCCCCGGCTCCGCACCGCGATCGTCGACCGGCTCACCTTCAACGGCACGATCATCGAGACCGGCACCGACCCCTACCGGCTCGCCCACACCCGCGGCAAAGCCGGGCAGGCGGCCGCTACCTGACCGCCGCGGCTTCCCGGGCGGTGGTCAGGCCCGTGGCGACGAGAGTGAGCCAGCGGGCTCGGGCCGCGGGCGGCTGGTCGGTGGGGGCGGTGGAGAACAGCAGATAAATGTCGTCGACGGTGACGTCGGAATGGATGTCGCCGTCGGCCTGACCGGCGCGGATGAGGGCCGTGACGGCTGCCCCGGCACGCTCTTCGTCGGTACGGTCGCCGGGCTGCGCCCCCAGGGTCTGCGCGGCGGCCTTAACGGCACGGTCACTCACGGACGCCTCGATGACGCGGCCCAGGAATGCGGTCAGCTCGTCCAGCGCGCAGGCACCGGCGACCACTCGCGCACGGGTGGCTTCCGCGTCGTCGGCCACCTGCGTGACGTATTCGGCGACGGCGGCGGCGACCAGGTCCGTCTTGGTGGGGAAGTGCCGGTACAGGGTGCCGACCGCCACACCCGCCGCAGCGGCGATCTCGTCCATCCCGGCCTCGGGCCCGCGGGCGGTGATCAGCTCACCGGCCGCAGCAAGGATTTTCTTCCGGTTGCGGACCGCGTCGGCGCGCGGCGCCCTGGCCTGGGGCACGGGGCTCGCCTCCCTCTCGACTTGCAACAACATGAACCATGGTTCATGGTAAATGGTGAACCGAAGTTCATCTTACTCGCAGAGGAACCCGAGATGCCCGTCAAGACCGCCCTCGTCACCGGTGCCTCCTCCGGCATCGGCGAAGCCACCGCCCTCAAGCTCCAGGAACTCGGCTACACCGTCTACGGAGCCGCCCGCCGCACCGACCGGCTGCACAAGCTCGCCGAGCGCGGCATCCGCCCGCTGGCCATGGACGTCACCGACGACGCCTCCATGCAGGCCGGCATCGACCAGATCACCGCCGAGACCGGCCGCATCGACGCGCTCGTCAACATCGCCGGCTACGGCTCCTACGGCGCCCTCGAAGACGTCTCCCTGGACGAGGCCCGCTACCAGTTCGAGGTCAACGTCTTCGGCGCGATCCGCCTGACCCAGCTCGCCCTGCCCCACATGCGCGCCCAGCGCTCCGGCACCGTCGTCAACATCACCTCCATGGGCGGCAAGATCTACACCCCGCTCGGCGGCTGGTACCACGGCACCAAGTTCGCCCTCGAAGCCCTCAGTGACTGCCTGCGCCTGGAGGCCAAGCCCTTCGGCATCGACGTCGTCGTCATCGAACCCGGCGGCATCGCCACCGAATGGGGCGCCATCGCCGCCGACATGCTGGAGAAGTCCTCCGCCGACGGCGCCTACGCCGCCCAGGCCAGTGCCGTCGCCTCGTCCCTGCGCTCCGAGGCCAACGCCAAGCGCAACTCCCCGCCCTCCGTCATCGCCGACACCATCGGCAAGGCCGTCACCGCCCGCCGCCCCAAGACGCCAAAGGCTTCGGCGCCCGCCCGCTCATCGCCCTGCGCCGGATCCTGCCCGACCGCGCCTTCGACGCGGTCATCTCCCGAGCGGTCGGCCTCCCGCGCTGACGACGCCGCACCCAAGACCGACGGCAAACCTCGACCGAGAGCCGGGAGCGGCACTCTCGCCCCGGCTCTCGCGCTTCAATGACGCTCCAGGGTGTTGCTGAAACCCGGTTCTGGCACAGATCTTGGGGAGCGGTCGCGGCGGGTAACCGCAGTGTTCGATCGCGAGGGCCTCTTGAGACCGCCGTGTGTCCTGCCCGCCTCGCCAAGACTTGTCCCGTAAACGATCACGGAGGAGGGCGTCGCAGCCGGTTGGCGACCGCGCTGCAGAGTCAGTCGAGGCCGGTCGCCCATGCCGTTAGCGTGGCGAAGTCGTCGATGGCAAGGCCGCGTCGTGGGTCGGCTTCACGGGTTTGTTCGGCAGACCCCATTCAGTCAGCCGGCGCCGCTCGGCGGCCTCCCAGCGAGGGGTCAGCAGGCGGTGCGTCTGATAGCCCTCGGGCCGCCGGTGCGGCTTCGCGGCATATGGGTTCAACGGTCCGTCCACATCTACCAGCAACACTGGGCGCACCAGCTCATCCCCCTTGGTTCTGCGTGCGTGGCACCGTACCGGCTGGTGACGAGAGGCGAACCAACTTGACGCTGCGCCAGCTCGCGCCGCTGTTCGGAATCTCGAAGTCTGCGGCCGACCGCATCATCAACCGCCTCGGTCCAATGCTCGCGCTGCGGCCAAGCCGACGGTTCCGCGAGGGCACCGTGCTCATCGTGGACGGCACCTTGGTGCCCACGCGTGACCACACGGTGGCCGAGCAGTCGAAGAACTATCCCCTGCGCACTGTCGACGGCCAGATCCGGCTGGCCAGCAAGCTGGTGGACAGCCTGGAGTCGCTCCGCCAGAAACGCCCGGCGGCGACCGCGTCCGGCGTCACCGTCAGGACCACCTCCAAGCCCCTGATCAGCCCCGCGGCCAAGGGCAGGGCGCTCGACATCGAGGCGAACTTCTCCCTGAAGGACGCCGACCGCTTCGGCCTGAAGGTCCGCACCGGCGCCAATGGCGAGTAGACCGTCATCGGCTACGACACCTCGACGCAGGAGCCGTACGTCGACCGCACCCGCTCCGGCGCCGGGGACTTCAACAGCACCTTCCCCGGCGTCCGGACCTCACCCTGAAGGCCAAGAACGGCAAGGTCGAGCTGCGTATCCGCCTCGACTGGTCGTCCGTCGAGGTCTTCGCCGAGAACGGCACCGCCACCCTCACGGACAGCACAGGGCCGACCGGCGAAGCAGTGCGCGGCGTGCCGTTCCGCCACAGCTGCTCGGTTCAACGCTCGCTACGGATGCGTGGCCAGCGGATCGAGGAAGGTCAGAACGGAGGCGTCCTCCTCGATCAGCGGGGTGAGGGCGGCGTTGAACGGGGGGCCGTACGCGGCATTCAGGTGTGTCTTGAAGGCGTCCTCGTCCCGGTAGACCTCGAAGATCCAGCAGGCGCGCGGGTTGGCCGCCTTGGTGTAGACGTCGAAGGTCAGGTTGCCCTCCTCTTCGCGCACCTTCAGGGCGTAGTCCCGGATCAGACGGGCGACCTCGTCCTCCGCTCCCTCTCGGGCGGTGAACTCGGCGAGCAGGGTTTTCGTCATGGTTTCGTCTCCTTCTCGGTGGGTGGAGTCGGGGTGGTGGACGACGTACGTCCGTCAGGAGTCGCCGGCGGTCGCGAGCAGTGCCGGCTGGTCGCGCCAGGGCGGATTGGGGCCGGCGACCGAGCACGTCAGGGCGGCGACCCGGGTGGCGAACCGGCAGGCTTCCGCGACTTCGTCGAGACCGAGACCGGCCAGCCGGCCGCCGAGGCTTCCGCGGGCCGCGAGATGGTGCAGCAGCCCGGCGGTGAAGGAGTCCCCGGCCCCCACCGTGTCGACCACCTGTGTCGGCACCGCGGGCACTCGCAGCCGTTCACCGTCGAGTGAGGCCAAGGCGCCGTCGGCGCCGAGCGTGATCACGACGAGCCGTACCCCTGCGGCGTGCCAGGTGTCGCATGCCTGCTCCGGCGGGGTGCCCGGCAGGAGCAGTTCCAGGTCGTCCTCGCTCAGCCGCAGGATGTCGGCGAGGGCACACCAGTGCGTCAGCCTGGCGCGGTACACGTCGGGGTGCACCAGCAGCGGCCGGACGTTGGGATCGATGCTGACGGTGGCCTGGCGAGAGGCCGCGGCCAAGAACTCCTCCACCACCACCGCACCGGGCTCACGGACCAGGGCCAGCGACCCGGTGTGCACACAGGCCGTTTCGGACAGGTCCACCCCTGCCAGTTCCCCGGAGGCCCACTGCCAGTCGGCCGTGTTCTGCGCGTGGAAGGAGAACGCGGCCTGCCCCTGGGCGTCCAGCTCGGCCACGGCCAGCGTGCTGGGCTCGGCAGCCGCCACGGCATAGGACAGGTCCACGCCCGACGCCTCCAGGTGAGTCCGGAACAAGCGGCCGAACACGTCGCCGGACAGACGCGCAAGAAAGCGGGCCGGCGTGCCCAGCCTGGCCAGGGACACGGCCGTGTTCGCAGGTCCGCCGCCCGGCAGTACCTGCAGGGCGAGTTCGTTCCCGGCACTTGCGGGTTCGGTGAACGCGTCCGCGACGCACTCCCCCAGGACGGTGATCTGATGCGGGTTCATGGGCTGCTCTTCTCTGAGAACGCGCGGGCGAAACGGGCACGGAGCGGGCAGCCGCTGAGCGGCTTCGGGCGGGCGGCGGCCACGGGCGTTGCCGATTTGTGACGGGTGCAAGGCATTGACGTTGCCTGGAGGCGGAGTCCATCATCCTCGCCAAGAAGTGTCAACGATGACATAAGTCAACGATGACACCTCGGGACGGCATGCCTCGATGCCGGCCGCTCGCCCGCAATCCCGCAGGAGTCGTTCATGTCACGCATCTCTCGTCTGCCCTCCTCCTTGCTCAGAGTCGCCGCTTGCACCGGCGTCGCGGCCCTCACTCTGACCGCCTGTGGATCCGGATCCGGATCGGGCACCGCGAGCGGCGGATCGGGCAGCGTCAAGGTCGGTCTGATCACCAAGACCGACACCAACCCGTTCTTCGTGAAGATGAAGGAGGGCGCGGAGAAGGCCGCCAAGGAGAACGGTGTCGAACTGTCCACCGCGGCGGGCAAGTTCGACGGGGACAACGCCGGTCAGGTCACCGCCATCGAGAACATGGTCGCCGCCGGGGTGAAGGGCATCCTGATCACGCCGAGCGACTCCAAGGCGATCGTGCCGGCGATCGAGAAGGCGAAGGCCAAGGGCGTTCTGGTCATCGCCCTGGACACCCCGACCGAGCCGGAGAGCGCGGTCGACGCCCTCTTCGCCACCGACAACGTCAAGGCCGGCGAGCTGATCGGTGAGTACGCCAAGGCCGCCATGAAGGGCAAGTCGGCGAAGATAGCCGCCCTGGATCTCGCGCCGGGTGTCTCCGTCGGCATCCAGCGGCACAGCGGCTTCCTGAAGGGCTTCGGCGCCACCGACAAGGACGTCGTCTGCGCCCAGGACACCGGCGGCGACCAGTCCAAGGGCCAGACCGCGATGGAGAACTGCCTGCAGAAGTCGCCCGACATCAACGTCGTCTACACCATCAACGAGCCGGCCGCGCTCGGCGCGTACACCGCGCTGAAGGCCAAGGGCCGGGAGAAGGACGTGCTGATCGTCTCCGTGGACGGCGGCTGCACCGGCACCCAGGCCGTCAAGGACGGCAAGATCGCCGCGACTTCGCAGCAGTACCCGCTGAAGATGGCCGCCGAGGGCGTGAAGGCCGTCGCGACATACGCCAAGGACGGCAAGAAGGCGTCCGGCTACACCGACACCGGCGTCACCCTCATCACCGACAAGGCGCAGGACGGTGTCACGTCCAAGGACACCGCCTACGGCCTGGAGAACTGCTGGGGCTGAGCCGCCGCCCCCGGCCGCCGCTCTGAACCCCGCAGCTGCCGCTGTTCGACACCCCTCAGCGGGGCGGCCGGTCCCTCCTCCCCGACCGGGAACGGCCGCCCCCTCGTCCTCTTGCCGTCCGAGAAGGACCGGCAAGGACTCTGAGTCTTCCGACAAGGACCTCGCATGACCGCCACGTCCACGCCACCCTCCACGTCCACGCCTTACGCCGAGCTCAAAGCACCGACCACGGTCCGCAGACTGCTCACGCAGCCGACCACCGGTCCGCTGGCCGCCCTCCTGCTGGCCTGTGTCTTCTTCTCCGTCTCGACCGACCAGTTCCTCACCGGCGGGAACTTCTCGCTGATCGTGCAGCAGGTCATGGTCGTCGGCACACTGGCCATCGGCCAGACGCTGATCATCCTCACCGCGGGCATCGACCTGTCCTGCGGAGCCGTGATGGCGTTCGGCAGCATCATGATCGCCAAGATGGCCGCCGAGGGCTCCCTGCCACCGCTCGCCGCCATCGCCCTGGGCATCGCCGTCTGCGGCGGCTTCGGCCTGCTCAACGGGGCGCTGGTGCAGAAGATCCCGCTGCCGCCGTTCATCGTCACCCTCGGCATGCTCAACGTGGCGTTCGCACTGACCCACATCTACTCCGAGGAGCAGACGGTCTCCAACCTGCCGGGCCCGCTGACGGCCCTCGGCCAGACCTTCCCGCTCGGCAGGACCGACATCACCTACGGCTCGCTGGTCACGATCGGCCTGTTCCTCCTCCTCGCCTACGCCCTGAGCAGCACCAGCTGGGGCCGACACGTATACGCCCTGGGCAACAGCCCGGAAGCGGCGCGCCTCAACGGCATCCGCACCTCCCGCCTGACCATCGGCGTCTACACCGTGGCCGGCCTCCTGTACGGCATCGCCGCCCTGCTGCTCATCTCCCGCACCGGAGTCGGCGACCCGCAGGCCGGCCAGACCGACAACCTCGACAGCATCACCGCCGTGGTCCTCGGCGGCACCAGCCTCTTCGGCGGGCGCGGCTCGGTGCTGGGCACCTTCATCGGCGTCCTGATCGTCGGCGTCTTCCGCAACGGCCTGCAGCTGATGGGCGTCGCCTCCATCTACCAGACCCTGATCACCGGAGTCCTGGTGATCCTCGCGGTGACCGTCGACCAGATCTCCCGGAAGAAGGCCCGATGACCAGCTCTCCCACCCCCGTGCTGCAGGCCCGCGGGCTGTTCAAGCGCTACGGCCACGTCACCGCCATCGACGGCGCCGACTTCGACCTGCTGCCCGGCGAGGTCCTCGCCGTCATCGGCGACAACGGCGCCGGCAAGACCAGCCTCATCAAGGCGCTCACCGGCGCGGTGGTCCCCGACGCGGGCGAAATCCGCCTCAACGGGAAGCCCATCACCTTCTCCGGCCCGCAAAGTGCCCGTGCCCACGGCATCGAGACGGTCTACCAGGACCTCGCGGTGGCGGCCTCGATGGACATCGCGTCGAACATGTTCCTCGGCCGCGAACTGCGCCGCCCCGGCGTCCTCGGCAGCGCCTTCCGCATGCTCGACAAGAAGCGCATGCGTCAGGAGGCCGCCGAGCACATGGCCGACCTGAAGATCGGCCTGCGCTCGCTGACCCAGTCGGTCGAGACCCTCTCCGGCGGACAGCGGCAGGCCGTCGCGGTCGCCCGCGCCGTCGCCTGGGCCCGCAGTGTCGTCGTCATGGACGAACCCACCGCCGCCCTGGGCGTCAAGGAGTCCGGACAGGTCCTCGACCTCATCCGCCGCGTCCGCGACAAGGGCATGCCGGTCGTTCTGATCAGCCACAACATGCCGCATGTCTTCGAGATCGCCGACCGGATCCACGTCCACCGCCTCGGCCGGCGTGCTGCCGTGATCAAGCCCTCGGACTACTCCATGGCCGAGGTCGTCGCGATCATGACCGGCGCGCTCAGCGTCGACGAGGCCGGAGGTACTGTCGTAGCGGATTCCGAGGCGGCGAAGGCCGCGGGAGTCCAGGCCAACTGAAGCACTCACAGGTTCCGGCCGAGGCCGCGGTCGGAACCGACGAGACAGGAGACCGTTTCCTCCATGGCAGCGAACCGCCGCCCGACCCTGGCAGACGTCGCCCGAGAAGTGGGCGTCAGCGCCAAGACCGTCTCCCGGGTCCTCAACGAGGACGGATACGCCTCGGAACAGACCAGGAAACAGGTTCTCGCCGCCGTGGCCAAACTCGGCTTCCAGCCGAACCTCATGGCCCGCAACATCCGCGTCGGCGGCCCGGACACCACCATCGGGCTGGTCATCCCCGACCTCGCCAACCCCTTCTTCGGAGCCGTGGCCCGCGCCATAGAGGACACCGTCCGCGAACGCGGACTGACCTTGCTCATGGGCTCCTCCGCGGACGACCCCGACCGCGAACGCGCGCTGACGGACAAGTTCCTCGCCCGCCGCGTCAGCATCCTCATGGTCGTGCCGTCCGTCGGCGCCGAGCACTCCCACCTCAAGGCCCACCGCACCGCGGGACTGCCCGTGGTCTTCATCGACCGCCCCGGCGCGGGCCTGGCCACGGACAGCGTCGTCAGCTCCAACCGGGACGGCTCCCACGAGGGCGTCGCCCACCTGATCGCCCACGGCCACCGCCGCATCGGCTTCATCGGCGACCTGCCCACCAAGCTCTACACCCGCCGCGAACGCCTCGCCGGATACCGCGCCGCCCTGCAGGAAGCCGACATCCCCTACGACCGCTCGCTCGTCGCCAACGCCCACGACCAGCCGGGCGCCGAGGCCGCCACCGCCCAGCTCCTCGAACTGGCCGATCCCCCCACCGCCCTGTTCGCCGGCAACAACATCATGGCGCTCGGCATCGTCGCCGAACTCGCCCGCAGCAAGCGCAAGGACGTCGCCGTCGTCGCCTTCGACGACGTGTCACTCGCCGAGGCACTGGAACCGGCCCTGACGGTCGTCGCCCAGGACCCCGAGGAGATCGGCCGAAGCGCCGCGGCCACCGCCCTGGCCCGCCTCGACGGAGACCGCTCCCGGGCCCGCACCATCACCGTTCCCACCCGGCTGATCGTCCGCGGATCCGGCGAACAAGCCGCGCCCAAGCCGTAGACGGCTTGCAGCCTCGCATTCGGACCAACCTGTTCACGGGCAGCGGCCGATCAGTTTGCCGGACTGCGGGGTCTGTCGCGTCCGGGAGACCGCGGCCTTGCCGTAGGCGTGATGAGTGAGATCACCACGCCGACAACGTGGGGCTCCGCCATGCCAATGCCCTTGCCGACCAGCCCATTTACGAGCCTCATGCGTTGCGGACGCCGATGTCGTCACCCGATCACTGGGGCCGGTGCGCAGGGTCTTGTCCCACGTGGCGCAGGACACGTTCATGACAGGATTGCACTGGCGAAGGTTCAGGGAAGTCATAGGGGCGCCCATGACTGCCTGAAGGGATCACCCGTGACGTCCACTGCGCCTCCCCCCATACCCCGAGCGCCGGGATCGTTTCCGTTCATCGGTCACGCTCTGAAGATGCGCGACAACCTCGGTTTCATCGACTCGCTCCGCGAGACACGGGAACCACTCGTAGAGATCATCCTGCAACCCGGGACGCGCACGATCGTGGTCCAGGACCCGGCCCTGATCCACCAGATGCTCAAGGGCCTGGGCCCCAGCCTCGACAAGGGCCGGCTCTACGACAAGCTGGGCCAGCTGCTGGGCGACAGCGTCGTCACCGCCACCGGCCGCGACCACGTACGCAGACGCCGCCAGCTTCAACCCGCGTTCGCCCACACCGAGATCAGCCGGTACGTCGACCTCATGCGCGGCGAGGTGACGGCCACCGTCGCCGCCTGGGAGCGCGGACGGCCCCTCGACGTACACGAGGCAATGGTCGGGCTCAGTCTCGACATGCTGGCCAAGACGGTGTTCGCCGGCAGCCTCGATGACGCCGTCTTCCGCCGGCTGCGCAGCAACGTGTCGGTGGTGATGAGCGGCGTCGGTCTGCGCATCATGCTGCCCGACTGGGCCGAGCGCCTGCCGCTGCCCTTCAACCGCCGCTTCGACCGGGCCCGGGCCGAGGTCCGCGCCACCATCAGCACCGCGGTCGACGAACTGCACGCCTCCGGGCACGACTCCGGGGACATGCTCTCCATGCTGCTGCGCGCCATCGACGAGGAGACCGGCGAGCCGCTGACCGGGCATCAGATCTGCTCCGAGATCTTCCTCCTGGCCGTGGCGGGCACCGAGACGACCGCGTCCTTGCTGGCCTGGACCCTGTACGAGCTCGCCCGCAACCCCGACATCGAGGCCCGGATCCTGGCCGAGCTGGACGAGGTCCTCGGCGAACGGCCGGTCACCTTCGACGACATGATGCGGCTGCCGTACCTGGACCGGGTGATCACCGAGACCCTGCGGCTGCACCACCCCGGCTGGCTGGTCACCCGCCGTACCACCGAGGAGACCCGGCTCGGCGAGTGGACGCTGCCCGCCGGCACCGAACTGGCCTACTGCCAGCACGCCCTGCACCGCGACCCCGAGCGCTTCCCCGACCCGCACACCTTCGACCCGGACCGGTGGACCGACGCCGCTCAGGAGCCTCCGCCGGGCGCGTTCGTGCCCTTCGGGGACGGCAAGCACAAGTGCATGGGGGACCGTTTCTCCCTCACCGAGATGGTCACGGCGCTCGCGACGATGCTGCGTTCGGTACGGCTGGAACTCGCCGAGGGCCAGGTCATCCGCCAGGTCGCCCGGCTCACCGTACGGCCGCGCAACCTGCGGATGACCGTCCGCCCCCGAGCCGGGGCCGGCCTCTAGCTCTTCCGGCACCACTGTCAGGGACGGTGCCGGCGTTGCCATCTCCCTCGCGCGCGATGCCCATCAGCCTTAGCGCGGCGAAGGAAGGGGATGCCGGCCACTGGTGCGCGTCCAAGACGGCCTTGGCGCTGGTGCACACCGTCCCGGAACCGAAGGACCGGCGGGGGGACGAACTTGCCATCGCGGAGCGGGTTCTTGAGCGGGTGAGTGAGCAATTCGCCGACGGGCGAGCCTCGCCCGCGCCGCTGCCAGGGCTGCTGGGCCGACAAACGGTGATGTCGGCCCAGCCTGACAGGTTTCGCGACTGTCTTCGGCCGGCGCGGCCGAGGGACAACCGCTCCAAGCACGTGCCGTTCAGGTCGCGAGGAACCGGAACTGTTCGACGACCTTGCCGTCGTCCCGCCGGGTGAAGGTAGCCGAACGCCTGCCCACCTCGCTGCCGCGGACGACGACACTCCAGCCGGGCCGTACGTCGACCGACACCTGGAGCATGTGGCTGTCGGGGCTGGTGATCGTGATGAACGGCTCCTCGTCGGCGTACGGGTCCGGCTCCCCCTCGGTCAGTTCCCGACCGAACCAGTACTCCTCGACCATCTGCCCCCCCGCGGTGGCGGTGGACAGCCGCCGTGGACGTGGCATCGGGGCCGAAGCCGACCTGGTGGACAACCGACGCGGTCCATTCCCCCTCCGCGACCGGCGGGGTGTGCTGCTGGATCAGCATGTCGGGGTATTCCTTGATCATCTTCTGCATGTCGGCGATGTGCTTCTCAACGCCGGTGGTCGCCACTCCCATCATCTCCACGTAGACATTCAGACGGTCTTGATCGTGCCGCCGTCGATGACGTAGTTGGCACCGGTGATGTTTCCGGCGACGTCGGACAGGAGGAAGGCGATCAGGGCCGCGACTTCCTCGGGCTCGGCCATCCGGCCGGTCGCGACGTTCTGGCCCTTCACCATCTGCTGGCGGAATTCGGCAAGGGTCATGCCGGAGGCGGCGGCCCACTGGGCGACCTGGCCGTCCGGGTCCGAGTAGACGGAGGTGTTGACCAGGCCGGGGGAAATAGTGTTCAGGCGGACGCCCTGGGGGCCGAACTCCTCGGACAGCGCCTTGCCGATCGCGGTGAGCGCCGCCTTGGCCGCGCTGATGGCGGGCGGGAAGCCTCCGGGCATCAGGGCGAGGATGGACGAGATGTTGACGATCGCTCCCCGGCGCTCGATCAGGCTGGGCAGAGCCGCCCGGGTGGCACGGACGGCGCTGAGCACGTTCATGTCGAAGGCGCCGGTCCACTCGGTGTCGGAGACATCGAGGAAGTTGACGGTTGCCCCGTCCCCGCCGCCCACGTTGTTCACCAGCAGGTCGATGCCGCCCAGTTCGGCGAGAGCCCTGTCGAAGAGGGCGGAGACCCCGTCCGCGGTGCTCAGGTCGGCTGCCACCGCATGTGCGCCGGTTTCCTTCAGCTCGGGCGTGACGGTGCGGGCGGCGCCCACGACACGGACACCCTCGCCGATCAACGTCCGGACGGTGGCCAGTCCGATGCCCCGGCTGGCACCGGTGACGACGGCAGTCTTGTTGGTGAGGTTGAGGTTCATGACACTCCCATTCCTTGAACTGTAGGTATGCGGATGGTGGGTATGTGGGTTGGGGCAGTGCCCCAGGCCGGGCTCAGGCGTCGACGGGGGTCGGCGGCGGCGGGCGTTGCGGTCGGCAAGCCGCGCCGGGTGCTTTGCGCTCGGGCGGCGGCGCTGGCGTGGGTCGGCGATCGAGGGCGGCGTGGCGATGAGGCGTCGGAGGGATGGCCGGTCCCGGCACCGTCCGCCGTGCCCGTCACCGGAACGCGGATCATCGGGACGGCGTCGCGACCAGCCTGCCGACCACTGCGACGGCCACCCGGTCGGTGGGCCGTTCAGTCGCGGATGGTCAGGCCGCCGTCGACTGCCCAGGCCTGCCCGTTGACCCACTCCGCGTCGTCGGACAGCAGGAAGGCGGCGGCCGCGGCCACATCCGCGGGCTTGCCCAGCCGCGAACTGCGCATCGTGGCCAGAATCCTGGCCTGCCACTCGTCGCCGATCTGCTCCTGCGCGATTTCGGTCATGGTCACGCCGACCCCGAGGGTGTTGGCGCGGATCCCCTGCTTGCCCCAGGCGGAGGCGACGTGCCGGGCCGGCGAGTTGATGGCGGCTGTTGAGGATGGCACCGCCCCCCTGGGCCAGCAGGTGGGGGACGACCTCACGGATGGCGATGGCGTAGCCGAACAGGTTCACCTCGAAGGTGCGCCGCCATACGGCCACATCCGTCTCCAGCAGGTTCTTGTCCCGGGCCAGGTGCTGGGCGGAGAGTTCGGCGCCGACGTGAACAGCCCGTCGATCCCGTCGAACTCCGTGGCGGCCGTGTCGATGAGCGCCTTGATCGAGTCCTCGTCGGCCAGGTCGAACTTCACCGCGATCGCCTTGCCACCGGCCTCGTTCAGACGCTTGGCCAACACCTGCCCGGCGTCGAGGTTTCTGCCACCGATGACGACCGAGGCGCCCTCCTGCGAAAGCCGCTCGGCCGTCGCCGCGCCGATCCCGGCGGTAGCCCCGGCGATCACGATCCGCTTGCCCTGCAGTCCTCGCATGTCCTCGTTCCTCTCCTGAGTGTGCTGAGCACCGCCTCCTGTCCGGCACACGGCATGGATGGGTCCGTTGAGCGGAGCGGTGACCGTTTCGACGAGTTCACAATAACCCACAGCTGTCGGTTTTCCAACATGAGTTGGAACTCCAACATCTGTTGTCCATCTGGAGCGGCAAAGGTAAGATCAGGGAGATGACCACGCCAAACAGCAGCAGCGGCGCCCCGCCGGGCGATCGACGCGTGCGGCGCACCCGGACGGCTCTGCAGCGCGCGCTGATCGACCTCGTCGAGGAGCGGGATCTTTCACAGATCAGCGTCGCCGACGTCGTGGAGCGGGCCGAGGTGAACCGCTCGACGTTCTACGCCCACTACCAGGACGTACACGAACTGGCCGAGGCCGCCTGCACCTCGATGATCGACGACCTGATCGGGGTCGTCCTCGCCCTCGACCCCGCCCGCGCGAACCCGTCCGATGCTCCGCAGGACCCCGACCCGGGGCTGACGGCCTTCTTCGCGCACTTCGCCGAGCACGCGGGCCTCTACCGCAGCCTGCTGGGGCCGACGGGCAGTGCCCGCGTCATCGAGCACGTACGGCTGCGCACCGCGGCGGCCGCGCACTCCTCCGGGCAGCTTCCCGCCACGGACGACACCGCGTCGCCGGACACCGCGGACCCGTCTGGCAGCCCGCACGACGTTCCTGCAGCGTTCGTCGCCGGTGCACTCATCGGCGTGGCCACCGACTGGCTGCAGCGCGGATGCCCGCGAACGCCCGTGGAGATGACCATCCTGACCAAACCACTCCTACTCGCCCTGACAGCCGGCACCGGCGCACCACCTACGCCGTAGCCTTCCTTCGCCCGTTCCGTCCCAGGCGCCCGGGGCCGCCCGGCACCGGCAAGACCTCCTGGCCACCGGGCTCGGGATCCGGGCCCGCCAGGCCGGACATCGGGTCGCGTTCGCCACCGCGGCCCGGTGGGTCGCCCGCCTGGTGGAGGTCCACCAGGCCGGCAGCCTCACGGACGAGCGGCCATCTTCATGGGCCTGTCGGAGTCGTCGCGCTCGACTCCCAGCGCTTCGTACCTGTGGGCGGCCGCAGCGGAAAAGCGGTCCAGACAACGGCGAAGGCAGCTCGGCCAGATACATCGGATACTCCCGCTCATCGCCCGGGTCTCCCGCAAGCGCGCGACAACACCGGATGGCAAGCCCAGGCGAATCGATGAACGACCCAGCCGAGTGGCATCGCGAGAAGCATGAAGGTGGTCCTCTAGACGATCAATCCGTCGGTCCGCGGTCCCGGCCGCTGCGGATCAACCGCACGAGTCGCCGCGATCGCTCGGAGCCGATGCGCAGCTCCCTGCGGAGTGTCGCCGCCGAGATCGGACGCTCATGCAGCTCGCGATGCCGGGCGTCCACGCGACAAGCCTGGCTCAGCAAGGGATCGACCTCACCGACGCCACCGAGTGGCAGCCGATTTCCGATCGCAGTTTCGGAAGGGTCGGCAACCGTGTGGACCAGGAGTTCTACCGCGAGCAGCAACGCGACCGGCGGCCAGCCAGCCACCAGCACCGGCCCCCATGCGAGTGCCGACGCGGCGGCGATGTTCGCAGCAAGCGATACGGCGATCCCAAGAAAGAACGCCAGCCAGGCGATGCTGCGCACCCGGCGACGAGTCCGTCTGGACACCTTCAGCACACTGACGGTCGCCAGGAGCAACAGTCCGTCCACGGACAGGGGCCAGAGGGTCGCGCTCGCCCGATCTGCGCCACCCTGCCGGGCAAAGGTGTACTGGTGGACGTAGGAGGCGTAAGCAGCTACACCGGCCACGACCAGCGCTGCCCCGCGCCGGATCCATGCGTCCCCGTCGAGTGCCACGGCGTGCGACCCCTTTCACGGTCAGCACTGCTTGCGGGCCAGTCCGCCTCCGTCCACGCCTCACCCTCCGTATGGAAAGGCCGGAAAACCCAGCTGCCTTGGACATGACTGGATGAAGTCTTTGTTAAACCGCACTGCAACGCAGTTAAGGCGTGCCTGGATCATCGCTCAACCGAGCCAAACAACGACTACGCCCCTACTACACATCGCTTAATCGACAGCCCCCTCCCAGAGCCGTACTTGATCCAGCGACAGCGAAAGACAGGTGGCGTTCTCTTGGTGGCTGCCGGGTTGTCTTGAGACATCACTTCTCTGTCCGAGAAAGGAGGCGGCAGCGAAGATGGCGACCGGCCGGTTCCCCTTGGCGAAGTGCGTGTGCGGCTGCCGCACCGCGACTGCCCGCGTCGCACATGGGGCGCCCTCTGGACTGCCGAACTGCCCGCCCGGACCCGCCTCTGCTCCAGGCTCACCTCCCGCTGCCCCCGGCTGCCCATGTGACATGCCCGCCGGGGGTCTGGCAGGCTTCTTTGAGACATCGGCCAGCGCCGATGCCGGTCAGCCGAGGGTTCTGCCCGGCGGCGGTAGGCGGCTCAGCAGCGTGGGCTCGCCGCGCTCCCGAGGTCTGGACACACCGGCCCTCCGTAGCACCCCAGTCCCGTTCCACATTGCCGCACTCGCGTGGGGCCACCCCCGGACTTAGAACTCCTAACGAAATGATCTTCAAGGTGGTTGGATCACTCCGGACCGATGATCCGGAGGTGTGGGGTGGCTCGGCGGAAGCCGTGGGA
>NZ_JBHYJA010000026.1:119657-138082 GCF_042740355.1 Streptomyces sp. NPDC059010 | reverse complement strand
ACACGGAGCCGATGAGCTCCGTGTGACGCCGCTCGGCGCTCGGCGCTCTGCGGTTCGGCGGTCGGCGGTCGGCGGTCGGCGGTCGGCGGTCGGCGCGAACCTGTCGGTGAAGGCCGGCGATGACGGCATACGGAACGTGACTGATCCACTCCGCCAGTATGCTGAGGCGGCTGCGGCACCCCACCATCACCCGTCCCCACGTGGTGAGTTACGGCCTGCGGCGATCAAGACGTCTCAGGCATGAGGGGGATGGGGAACAGGTGCTGATAGCGGGCCGCTACCGGCTGATCGAGTCGATCGGGCGCGGTGGGATGGGGGAGGTCTGGCGGGCCTACGACGAGTCGCTCGCCCGGCAGGTGGCCGTCAAGCTCCTGCTTCCCCAGGACGCCGACCCCACCGCCACTCCCCGGTTCCGGATGGAGGCGCAGACCGCGGCACGCATCGACCATCCGAACGTGGTCGGCGTACGGGACTTCGGCGAGCAGGACAACCAGCTCTTCCTGGTGATGGAGCTGGTCGAGGGCGACAGCCTCGCCCGGACCCTGGCCCGCTCCGGCGCCCAGCCCGCCGAGCGTGTGGCCCGGATCGCCGCCCAGGCCGCCGCGGGACTGGCCGCCGCGCATCGCCAGGGCATCGTCCACCGCGACATCAAGCCCGGCAACCTGCTCTTGGACGCCGACGGCACCCTCAAGATCGGCGACTTCGGGATCGCCCGCTTCATGGACGACCCGGGCGCGGCGCTCACCGCCACCGGGCAGATCGTCGGCACCAGTCTCTACCTCGCCCCGGAGCGGGCCCTGGGGCGGCCGGCGGGCCCGGCCTCCGACGTCTACGCGCTGGGCTGTGTGCTCTACCAGCTCCTGACCGGCCGCCCGCCGTTCCACGCGGACACCGCGGTCGCCATCCTCCACCAGCACCTCGACGCGGCTCCCGTACCGCCCCGTGAGCTGGGCGTCTCCGGTCTGCCGCCCGCCTTCGAGAGCTACCTCCTGGGCCTGCTCGCCAAGGACCCCGAGCATCGGCCCGGCGCCCAGCAGGCCGCCGACTGGTTCGCCGGGGGCGCCTGGCGGGGGCGCCCCGAGCCGCTGCCCGACGCGACCTCGCCGTCGCGGCGACGACCGCCGGTCGCTTCGGCGTCGGCGTCGGCTTCGGCTTCGGCCGCCGGGTCACAGCAGGTGGGCGGGACCAGCACTCCGACGACGTACATGCTGCCGTCCGCCCGGGGGGCGGCGCTGCCTACCGGTGGGCCCAGCCCGAGATCCAGATCCCGATCCAGACCCCGATCCGGGTCCGGCGCCGGGGCCGGGGCCGGGAGCGGGACACGGCGCGTGGTCGCGATGGCCGCCGGAGCGGCGCTCTTCATGGCCGCGATGCTCCTGGGCATGCTGTGGTTCGCCCCCGACGACACGGGCACGGCGGGCACGAGGTCCGAGACACCGCCCAGCCCGAGCGCGTCGGCGTCGGGGCAGGTGTCCCCGCCGGAGTCCGCCCCGTCCCCGACGGCCTCCCCCGCGCCGCAGGACGACGACGGCGAGGACGACTGACGACGGCCCGGCCCTCAGCCCAGCGTCTCCTCCAGCAGCGCCGCCCACTGCGCCACGACGCGGTCGCGGCGGGCGGTGTCGTCCGTGAGGAGGTTGGCCAGGCCCAGGCCGCGGGCCATGTCCAGGAGGCCCTGGACGGTCTCCCGTACGCCCGGACGGGACTCGTCGGCGCCCAGCAGGTCCACCGCGATCCGGTGGGTCTCACGGCCGACGCGGGCCTCCAGTTCCGTCACCCGGGGGCGCAGCTGTTCCTCGTTCGAGGCGGCCACCCACAGGTGCAGGGCCGCGCGGAACAGCGGGCCGGTGTAGAGGTCGACGAGGGCGGAGACGACCGCGTGCCGGTCGCCCGAGGCGCCTTGCGGGAACAGGGCGCGCAGGGCCGTCGAGCGTTCCTCGGCGACGTACTCGACGGCCGCCGTGAAGAGGTCCTCGCGGGTCGGGAAGTGGTGCTGGGCGGCGCCACGGGAAACGCCGGCGCGTTCGGCGACGACGGAGACCGTGGAGCCCGCCCAGCCGTGTTCGGCGAGGCAGGCCACGGCGGCCTCCAGGAGCCGCTGCCGGGTGGCACGGCTGCGGTCCTGCTTGGGCACCCGGTCGCCGCGGTCCGCTCGGTCCATGCGGTCGCCGACTGTGCTCACACCACCCATTCCGGATCCCGTCTTTCGAGGAAGGCCGTCATCCCCTCGCGTGCGGTGTCGGAGGAGAAGAGCCGGGCCGAGAGTGCGGTCAGGTCGGCCGCGTCCCGGTCGAAGGTTTCCAGCACCTTAGCCGTGAGCAGCGCCTTCGTCTCGGCCAGGGCGCCGGGAGCGGCCCTGCGCAGGCCGTCCAGAAGGGGTTCCAGTACGGCGTCCACGTCCTCGCCCTCCGCCGTGAGCAGGCCGATGCGGGCTGCCTCGGGGGCGGTGAAGCGTTCGCCGGTGAGGTAGTAGCGGGCCAGGGCGCGGGGGTCGGTGCGCGGGAGGACCGGGAGGGAGATGACCGCGGGGGCCACCCCGATACGGACCTCGGTGAAGGCGAAGGTGGCCTCGCGTGCCGCCGCCGCCATGTCGCAGGACGCCAGCAGGCCCAGGCCGCCCGCGCGGACGTGTCCGGTGACGCGGGCGACGACCGGCTTGGGCAGTGCGACGATCTGCCGGAGCAGGGCCACCAGCGCGTCCGCCGGCGGTGGGTCGCGCAGGTCCGCGCCCGCGCAGAACGTGTTGCCGGTGTGGGTGAGGACGATCGCGCGTACGCCGGCGTCCTTGGCGCAGTCCGTCAGCGCGTCGGCGAGTTCGCCGACCAGGGCCGCCGAGAGGGCGTTGCGGGTGTCCGGGGAGTCCAGGGTGAGGGTTTCCACGGCACGCGCGCGTGTGCGGCCGACCAGCGTCGTACGTCCTGTGCGTCCCGTGCGTCCTGTGTCTTCTGTGCGTCCTGTGTCTTCTGTGCGTCCCGCGTGTTCTGTGCGTCCTGTCATGTGCTCTCCTTGGGCGCCCGCAGTTCGCGGCGCAGGATCTTGCCGGAGGCGGCCCGGGGGACACCGTCGATGAAGGTGACCTGGCGGACGCGCTTGTAGGGGGCGACGCGTTCGGCGACGTACATCATGACCTCGCCCTCGGAGAGGTCGGTCGCGGACGGTTGGCGGACCACATAGGCGTGCGGCACCTCGTTTCCGTCGTCGTTGTAGGCGCCGACCACAGCCGCGTCCGCGATGCCGGGGTGGGTGAGCAGAAGGGCCTCCAGTTCGGCGGGGGCCACCTGGAAGCCCTTGTACTTGATGAGTTCCTTGACGCGGTCCACGACGAACAGCCAGCCGCCCTCGTCCACATGGCCGACGTCGCCGGTGTGCAGCCAGCCGTCGGTGTCGATCATCGCGGCGGTGGCGTCGGGGCGGCCGAGGTAGCCCTTCATGACCTGGGGGCCCCGGATCAGGATCTCGCCGGACTCGCCGACGCCGAGGTCCTTGTCGGGGTCGTCGAGGGAGACGACGCGCATCTCGGTGCCGGCGATGAGCCGGCCGACGGTGCCTGCGGGCGCGTCGTGCATGGCGTCCAGAGGGACGACATGGGTGCCGGGCGACAGTTCCGTCATGCCGTACGCCTGGCCGACCGGCGGCAGGCCGAGGCGCTGGGCGCAGGCGGTGGCGAGCCTCGCGTCCAGGGGCGCGGCGGCGCTGATGATGTACCTCAGGGACGACAGGTCGTACTGCGCGACCAGCGGGTGCTTGGCGAGGGCCAGCACGATCGGCGGGGCCACGTACAGGCCGGTGATGCGGTGGTTCTGGATGGCCGCGAGGAAGGTCCCCAGGTCGAAGCGGGGCAGCACGACGACCGTGGCGCCCAGCCTCAGGGGCGCGTTCATCAGGGCCGTGAGGCCGTAGATGTGGAAGAGGGGCAGTACGGCGAGGATGCGGTCGCCGGGGCCGGTCGGGACGGCGGGTTCGAGCTGGGCGAGGTTGGTGGCGATCTGGCGGTGGGTGAGCATCACGCCCTTGGGGACGCCGACGGTGCCGGAGGAGTACGGCAGGGCCGCGACGTCCGTCACGGGGTCGATGTCGACGCTCGGTTCGGGGGCCGCGGACGCCAGCATGTCGATCAGCGAGCGGTGTCCGGGCGCGCTGTCGCAGACGAAGATCTCCTCCACGCCGCCCGCGAGTTCGGCGGCCCGGCGTGCCGTCTCCAGCAGCGGCGAGACGGTGACGATCCAGCGGGCCGCCGAGTCCGTGAGCTGCTTGGCGAACTCCTCCGGCGTGGCGAGCGGGTGCACGGTCGTGACGGCGGCACCCGCGCGCGTGGCCGCGTAGAACGCCGTCGGAAAGGCGACCGTGTTGGGGCTGTGCAGGGCGACGACGTCGCCCTTGCGGACGCCGGCCTCGGCGAGGGCGGCGGCGATGCGCCGGTGGAAGCGGTCGAGCATGTCGTACGTGAGGGTGGTGCCGTCCGTACCGTCGATGAGCGCGGGCGCGTCCCCGAACTCGGCGGCCCGGCCCAGGACCGCCTCGTGGATGGGGAGTTCTACGGCCGGGACGTCTGCGTACTCGCTGCGGAACACGGTTCCTCCTCGCGACACGGTGCCGGACGGGTGCCGGTCAGTACGACTTCGGCAGGCCCAGGGTCTGGTGGGAGATGTAGTTGAGAATCATCTCCCTGCTCACCGGAGCAATACGAGACACGCGCGCCGCGGTTATCAACGAGGCGAGCCCGAATTCACGCGTGAGTCCGTTGCCGCCGAGGGTGTGCACGGCCTGGTCGACCGCCTTCACACAGGCCTCCCCGGCCGCGTACTTGGCCATGTTGGCGGCCTCACCGGCGCCGACGTCGTCCCCGGCGTCGTACAGATACGCCGCTTTCTGCATCATCAGGCGGGCCAGTTCCAGGTCGATGTGGGCCTGGGCCAGGGGGTGCGCGATGGCCTGGTGGGCGCCTATGGGGGCCTTCCAGACGGTACGGTCGCGCGCGTACTCGACGGCACGCGCGAGGGCGTAGCGGCCCATGCCGATCGCGAAGGCGGCCGTCATGATGCGTTCGGGGTTGAGTCCGGCGAAGAGCTGGAGGAGGCCCGCGTCCTCGTCGCCGACGAGTGCGTCGGCGGGGAGCCGGACGTCGTCCAGGACGAGCTCGAACTGCTTCTCCGCCGCGTTGAGTTCCATGTCGATCTTGCGGCGTGTGAAGCCGGGCGCTTCGCGCGGGACGATGAACAGGCAGGGCTTGAGGGTGCCGGTGCGGGCGTCTGCCGTGCGGCCGACTATGAGGGTGGCGTCGGCTATGTCGACGCCGGAGACGAAGACTTTACGGCCGGTGAGAAGCCAGTCGACTCCGTCGCGGTGAGCCGTGGTGGTGATGCGGTGGCTGTTGGAGCCGGCGTCGGGTTCTGTGATGCCGAAGGCCATGGTGAGGGTGCCGTCGGCGAGGCCGGGGAGCCAGTGCTGTTTCTGGGCGTCCGTGCCGAAGCGGGCGATCACTGTGCCGCAGATGGCGGGAGACACGATCATCATGAGGAGGGGGCAGCCTGCGGCGCCCAACTCCTCCAGGACTATGGAGAGTTCGGCTATCCCGCCGCCTCCGCCGCCGTATGCCTCCGGCAGGTTGACGCCGAGGTAGCCGAGCTTGGCGGCCTCCGACCAGAGGTCTTCTCGGGTGAAGGTGCGGCCGTGGCGGGTGCCGAGGGTGGATACGGCGGCTCGTAGGGCCTTGTGTTCTTCGGATTCGAGGGTGGGCGGCATGGGGACTCCTTCCGACTGCGGGTTCGTTGTGGCTGGTCGCGCAGTTCCCCGCGCCCCTAAGGGGCGTTGCTGTCCACGACCGCCAAGAGGGTGCCGACCTGGACCTGCTGGCCGGGTGTGGCGTGGAGGGCGCTCAGCGTCCCCGTGCTCGGCGCTGTGACCTTGTGTTCCATCTTCATCGCCTCCAGCCACAGCAGGGGCTGTCCGGCCTGCACAGGCGCTCCTGCGGCCAGCCCCTCGGCCACGCGTACGACCGTCCCCGGCATCGGTGCGAGCAGGGAGCCCGGGGCGTGCTGTGCTGTCGGGTCCGGGAAGCGGGGCAGGGCGGTGACGCGGGTGGTGTTCACGTGGATCTCGTCGCCGTATCTCGCGACCTCGAAGTTCCTTCGTACGCCGTCGACTTCGAGTACGACGAGACGCGCGTCGGCGTGTACGACCCCTACCCCGTCGGCCTCCAGGCCGCCCGCGCGGGTGTGGCGGTAGCGGACCTCGGTCTCCTCGCCCGCCATCGTGTACCGCTTGACCTGCGGCTGTGCGGGGACGTTGCGCCAGCCGCCGAAGCGGGAGCGGCCGTGAGCGTCGGCGAGGGCGGCGGCCAGGGGGGCGTAGGGGTCGGGGATGGGCTCGGTCAGGTCGGTGAGGTGGCGGTCGTAGAAGCCCGTGTCCATGCGGGCGGTCGTGAACTCGTCGTGGCGGAGGGAGGCGACCAGGAGGTCGCGGTTGGTGAGCGGGCCGTGGATCGTCGACCGTTCCAGGGCGGCCGCCAGCTTGCGGATGGCCTCCGCGCGCGTGGGGGCGTGGGCGACGAGTTTGGCGAGCATCGGGTCGTAGTGGACGCCGATCTCGTCGCCGTCGGTGAAGCCGGTGTCCAGGCGGACGCTGTCGGGTACGGCGAAGCGGTGCAGGGTGCCGGTCTGCGGGGCCCAGTCGTGGGCCGGGTCCTCCGCGTAGAGGCGGGCCTCCACGGCGTGGCCACGCGCGTGTGGAGGCTCGGTTTCGAGGGCGTGGCCCTCGGCTACGCGGAGTTGTTCCGCGACCAGATCGAGGCCGAAGACCGCTTCCGTCACGGGGTGTTCGACCTGGAGGCGGGTGTTCATCTCCAGGAAGTGCGCCTGGTCGCCGGCGACCAGGAACTCGACGGTGCCGGCGCCGACGTAGTCGACGGCGCGGGCGGCGCGGGCGGCCAGCGTGTGCAGTTCGTCGGTGAGCCGCTCGGGGAGTCCGGGCGCCGGGGACTCCTCGACGACCTTCTGGTGGCGGCGTTGGAGGGAGCAGTCCCGGGTGCCGAGGGGCCAGACCGTGCCGTGGGTGTCGGCGAGGATCTGCACCTCGACGTGGCGGCCGTTCTCGACGTACGGCTCGACGAACACCTCACCGTCCCCGAAGGCGCTCGCGGCCTCGGAGCGGGCGCTCTGCAGGGCCGCGTCGAGTTCGTCCAGGTGGCGCACGACGCGCATGCCGCGCCCTCCGCCGCCCGCCGCCGCCTTCACCAGGACGGGCAGGTCGGCCTCGGTGACCTCGCCCAGGGGCGCCAGCCCCATCAGTTCCTTGGCCCGTGTCTTGGACGCCATCGCCTCGATCGCCTCCGGCGGCGGGCCGACCCAGACGAGGCCCGCGTCGAGGACCGCGCGCGCGAAGTCGGCGTTCTCGGAGAGGAAGCCGTAGCCGGGGTGCACGGCGTCCGCGCCGGCCACCACCGCCGCCTTCACGATCAGCCCGGCGTCCAGGTAGGTCTCGGCGGGCGCCGCTCCCGGCAGCCTTACCGCCGCGTCGGCCACGCGTGCGTGGAGGGCGTTCGCGTCGGCGTCCGAGTGCACGGCGACCGTCCGGATTCCCAACTCACGGCAGGTGCGGAAGATGCGGCAGGCGATCTCGCCCCGGTTGGCGACCAGCAGAGAAGTGATCACTGAAGGGTCCCTCAGAGTGTCGGTCACTGGATCCCTCACATCCGGAAGACGCCGAAGCCGCCGCGCGCGCCCTCGTAGGGGGCCGTGTGGATGGCGGACAGGCACATACCGAGGACGGTTCGGGTGTCGCGCGGATCTATGACGCCGTCGTCGTACAGCCGCCCGGACAGGAACATGGGGAGCGACTCCGACTCGATCTGCTGCTCCACCATGGCCCGCAGCGCCGCGTCCCCCTCCTCGTCGTACGGCAGGCCCTTCGCGGCCGCCGACTGCCGGGCCACGATCGAGAGCACGCCCGCGAGCTGCTGGGGGCCCATGACGGCCGACTTGGCGCTGGGCCAGGCGAAGAGGAAACGGGGGTCGTAGGCGCGGCCGCACATGCCGTAGTGGCCGGCGCCGTAGGACGCGCCCATGAGGACCGAGAGATGGGGCACGCGGCTGTTGCTGACCGCGTTGATCATCATCGCGCCGTGCTTGATGATGCCGCCCTGCTCGTACTGGCTGCCCACCATGTAGCCGGTGGTGTTGTGCAGGAACAGCAGCGGGATGTCGCGCTGGTTGGCGAGCTGGATGAACTGGGCCGCCTTCTGGGACTCCTCGCTGAACAGGACGCCCTGTGCGTTCGCCAGCACGCCGACCGGATAGCCGTGCAGGGCCGCCCAGCCGGTGGTCAGGCTGGTCCCGTACATCGGCTTGAACTCGTCGAAGTCGGAGCCGTCGACGATCCGGGCGATGACCTCGCGCGGGTCGAAGGGGGTCTTGAGGTCGCCGGGGACGATGCCGAGGAGGTCGTCGGCGTCGTACTTGGGCGGTTCGGCGGGGCCCGGATCGCCGTACACCTTGCGGTGGTTGAGGCGGGCGACCACGCGCCGTGCCTGGCGCAGCGCGTCCGGCTCGTCCACGGCGAAGTAGTCGGCGAGACCCGACACACGCGCGTGCATCTCCGCTCCGCCCAGTGACTCGTCGTCGCTCTCCTCGCCGGTCGCCATCTTCACCAGGGGCGGGCCGCCGAGGAACACCTTGGCGCGCTCCTTGACCATGATCACGTGGTCGGACATGCCGGGGACATAGGCGCCGCCGGCCGTCGAGTTGCCGAAGACGACCGCGACGGTGGGGATCCCGGCCGCCGACAGCCGCGTCAGGTCCCGGAAGATGGCGCCCCCGGGGATGAAGATCTCCTTCTGGGACGGCAGGTCGGCGCCGCCCGACTCGACCAGGTTGATGACCGGCAGCCGGTTGGCCAGCGCGATGTCGTTCGCCCGCAGGGCCTTCTTCAGCGACCAGGGATTACTCGCTCCCCCGCGCACGGTCGGGTCGTTGGCGGTGATCAGACACTCCACGCCCTCGACCACCCCGATGCCGGTGACCAGCGACGCGCCGACCGTGTAGTCGCTGCCCCAGGCGGCCAGCGGGGACAGCTCCAGGAACGGCGTGTCCGGGTCGAGGAGCAGCTCGATACGCTCCCGGGCGAGCAGCTTGCCGCGTTTGCGGTGCCGTTCGACGTACTTGGGGCCGCCCCCGGCGAGCGCCTTGGCGTGCTCGACGTCGAGTTCGGCGAGCTTGCCGAGCATGGCCTCGCGGTTGGCCCGGTGGTCGGGGCCGTTGGTGTCCAGGGTGGACGGCAGGACGGTCACAGCACACTCTCCGGGATGTCCAGGTGACGGGAGCGCAGCCATTCGCCGAGGGCCTTGGCCTGCGGATCGAAGCGGTGCTGGGCGGCGACGCCCTCGCCGAGGATTCCCTCGACCACGAAGTTGAGGGCGCGCAGATTGGGCAGGACATGGCGTACGACGGTCAGGTCGGCGGTCTCCGGCAGGAGCTCGCGGAAGCGGTCGACGGTGAGGGCATGCGCGAGCCACCGCCAGGCCTCGTCCGTCCGCACCCAGACACCGACGTTGGCGTTCCCGCCCTTGTCACCACTGCGGGCGCCCGCGACCAGGCCGAGGGGGGCACGCTTCGTGGGCCCTGGTGAGAGGGGCTCCGGCAGGAGCACCGGCATGGGACCCGGCAGAGGCGACTCCGGTAGGCCGTCCGGGCCGTCCAGGCCGTCCAGGCCGTCCAGGCCGTCCAGGCCAGCGGCGGTGTCGTGGGCCGGCGGCACAGGAACCCGGCGTCCGTCATGGAGGACGGCCACATGGTCGACGGCACCATGGGGGACGTACACATCCTCGAAGACCCCATAGGGCGAGCCTTTCCCCGGTGGCGCCAGCACATGGAAGCCGGGGTAGCTCGCGAGCGCCAGCTCCACGGCGGCCCCGCTCAGGGCCCGCCCGACCGTCTTCTGGTCCCGGTCGCGCACGACCAGCCGCAGCAGCGCGCTCGCCGTCTCCTCGCTGGGAGCGTCGGGCCGGTCGGTGCGGACGAGATCCCAACGGACCTCGGCGGGCGGCGACTTGGCCAGCGCGTCCGTCATTTGCTCGCGCACGAGGTCGGCCTTCGCCTCGACGTCGAGGCCGGTGAGCACGAAGGCGACCTCGCCCCGGAAGCCGCCGAGGCGGTTGACGCCGACCTTGAGGGTAGGGGGCGGGGCCTCGCCGCGTACGCCGTCGACACGGACGCGGTCGGGGCCGTCCTGCGTGAGCCGTACGGTGTCCAGGCGGGCGGTGACATCCGGTCCCGCGTACCGGGCCCCGGCCGTCTCGTACAGCAGCTGGGCCGTCACCGTGCCGACGTCGACGAAGCCGCCGGTGCCTGGGTGCTTGGTGATGACGCAGCTGCCGTCCTCGTGGAGCTCGGCGAGCGGGAAGCCGGGGTGACGGAGTTTTGCGAGGTCACGGTCCCGTTCATGGAAGAAGGCGTAGTTGCCGCCGGTCGCCTGCGCCCCGCACTCCAGCACATGTCCGGCGACCACGGCGCCCGCGAGCCGGTCGTGGTCCGTCCGCTCCCAGCCGAAGTGAGCGGCGGCGGGCCCGCTGACCAGGGCCGCGTCCGTCACCCGCCCGGTGACGACGATGTCCGCGCCCTCCCGCAGGCAGGCGGCGATACCGAAGCCGCCGAGGTAGGCGTGGGCGGCGAGGCTGTCCGGATACCGGTCCTGGTACCGCTCCTTGAGGTCGTCGCCCTCGACATGGGCGACGCGCACGGGTACGCCGAGCCGGTCCGCCAGCTTCCGCACGGCATCGGCCAGTCCGGCCGGGTTGAGCCCACCCGCGTTGGCGACGACACGCACCCCCCGCTCATGCGCCAGCCCGAGGCATTCCTCCAGCTGCCGCAGGAAGGTGCGGGCATACCCGGCGCCAGGGTCCTTAAGCCGGTCCCGGCCGAGGATCAGCATGGTCAGCTCGGCCAGGTAGTCACCGGTGAGGACGTCCAGGTCACCACCGGTGAGCATCTCGCGCATGGCGCCGAAGCGGTCGCCGTAGAAGCCGGAGGCGTTGCCGATCCGCAGCGGGCGGGGAGCGGGCGTCACCGCTCGGCCCCCTTCGGCTCCCGGCCCGCGCCGGGTGGGCCCGCGAAGACCTGGGCGATGTCGAACCAGCGGTCGGCGTCGGGGCCTTCGGCGCGCAGCGCGAGGTCGCTGCGGTGGGCGCGCTGGGTGACCAGGAGACAGAAGTCGAGCGCCGGGCCGGTGACGCGCTGAGGTGCGTCTTCGGGGCCGTATGCCCACAACTCACCGGAGGGCGAGACCAGTTCGACGCGGAAGTCGTCGAGTGGCGCGGGGAGCCCGTGGACCCCGAAGGCGAAGTCCCTCGTCCGTATCCCGATCCACACCACATGCCGCAGCCGGTCGGTGGGTGCGCGCACCACACCCAGGGTGTCGGTGACGTCCATACCGTGGGCCCAGGTCTCCATGAGTCGGGCCGTGGCCATGGAGGCGGCGGACATGGGTGGGCCGTACCAGGGGAACCGCACACCATGGGGTGCCTCGCGCAGCGCCGTGTCGAGAGCGGCCCGCCCTTCCCGCCACCGCGCCAGCAACTCGGCGGGCGGCAGCCCGGCCCCCTCCTCCGCGCCCTCGTCGACAAAGGACCCCGGCGTCTTCAGGGCCGTCTCCACCAGCGCGTGGAACGCCTCCACGTCGGTCACCGCCAGCAGCGCCGAGTGGTCGGTCCAGGCGAGGTGCGCGATCTGGTGGGCGATGGTCCAGCCGGGGGCGGGGGTCGGGAGAGCCCACTGCTCGGGGCTCAACTCGGCGACGAGGCCGTCGAGTTCGTCACTCTCGGCACGCAGGTCGTCGAACACGGGCGTCGGGTCGGCCATGGGGCGAGCATGGCAGCGGGCCCAGAAACAAGCAAGCGTGCTTGCATTAATTTGTTGCCGGAATTTGTACTGGACGCTTCATACCCCTTCGGGCGCTTCAGGTGCTTCAGTCGCTTCGTACATTTAGGGCGTTTCGAGCACTTCGGGGACTTCTTGAGCGGAGCCGCCCCTCAGCCGCCCCCCAGGCAGGTCACCCGGACTGGGCGGCCGACCCCCTGCGCCCGATCTGCGTCCGCACCGCCCCCATGCTCGCCGCGATGACGAGGGCGATGGCGACGGCCTGGGCGGTGGACAGCGCCTGGCCGAGGATGAGGAACCCGGCGGTCGCGGCGACGGCAGGCTCCAGGCTCATCAGGATCGCGAAGGTCGCCGCGGGCAGGCGGCGCAGTGCGAGCAGTTCGAGGGTGTACGGGAGCACCGAGGAGAGGACCGCCACCGCCGCGCCCAGCCCGATGGTCACCGGGTCGGCGAGCTTCATGCCGGATTCGGCGATGCCCAGGGGCAGGAACAGTACGGCCCCCACCGCCATGGCGAGTGCCAGCCCGTCGGCCTGCGGGAAGCGTCGGCCCGTACGGGCGCTGAAGATGATGTAGGCCGCCCACATGGCGCCCGCACCCAGGGCAAATGCGACACCTATGGGGTCGAGACTGTCGAAGCCTCCGCCGCCGAGCAGGAAGACCCCGGCGAGGGCGAGTCCGGCCCAGACGACGTTGACCAGACGGCGCGAGGTCAGCACGGAGAGCGCGAGCGGACCGAGCACCTCCAGGGTGACCGCGGGGCCCAGCGGGATGCGGGCGACCGACTGGTAGAAGAGGCCGTTCATCGCGGCCATCGTGATGCCGAAGACGATCACCGTGCCCCAGTCGGTACGCGAGTGACCGCGCAGCCGGGGCCGGCAGATCACCAGCAGCACGACCGCGGCCACGAGCAGCCGCAACGCCACCACGCCGAGCGCTCCGGCCCGCGGCATCAGAGTCACCGCGAGGGCGCCGCCGAACTGCACCGAGATCCCCCCGGCGAGCACGAGCCCCACGGGACCGAGCGACCCCCAGCGGCGCGGGGCACCGACCGTCGGCTCGGCGACGCCCGGGGCAGGGGACGGCGAGGACGTGGCGGCGGTGGCGGCTGCGGTGGCATCGGGCGTGCTCACGGGCGTTCCAGGGGCTCGACTCGGAGGGAGGTGTTCATCATGCTGTACTGCCAAGTCCAGAGTAGTGGACTTCGTCAGGTGTGTGAACTGCCTATGGGGCTGTCCCGGAGTGTGGACAGCCGGAGGTCGGTTTTCGCCGGGAACGCACCGGGTGGGCTATCGACTGAACCGGCCGGCCTACTCGGCCGTGTACCGGCCGTCCCTCGGTCCGAACACCCTCAGCGCGTCGGCGTCCGTGGCGCGGGCGTTGAGGAAGTGGTCCGCCCAGTCGGCGATGTCGACGTAGGCGCACTCCGAGGTCAGCCGGGCGATCGCGCGCGGGATGTCGTACGCGGTCACCCGCAGGTCGGCCCCCGGCCCCAGCAGGCACCAGTGGGCGCCCGCGCGCCCGTACGGCATCCCGACGCTTCCCGGGTTGATCACCAGCCGCCCATGTGCGAGCCGCACATAAGGCATGTGGGTGTGGCCGCAGACCACAGTGCGGACGGAGTCGGTGACCCCGTCGAAGACCTCCGCCCATCGGGCGGGGCGGGAGTCGACCAGGACGACCTCCTCGTCGTCGCGGGGTGTGGCGTGGCAGAAGAGGACGTCGCCGAGGCCGCGCACGCGCAGGGTCAGGGTCTTGGGGAGGGCGGCGAGGAAATCGACCTGTTCGTCGGTGAGTCGAGCCGCCGCGTACGGGCCGATCGGGTCGGGGATGTCGTCGCGCTCGCCCCTTCGGTACTCGACCAGTTCCCGGTCCGCGTTGCCCGCGATCCACAGCACGCGGTCGCCCTGCCGGCGCAGGAGGTCGAGCACCTCGGCGGGCTGCGGTCCCGCCGTGATGTCCCCCGTGAGCACGATGCGCTCGGCCGCCGCGACCTCCGGCTCCGCCAGCACCGCTTCCAGGGCGGGGAGCACCCCGTGGATGTCGGAGAGGACGGCCACCCGCCCCAGCTCAGCCGCCGGCTCACCGGTCACTTCCGTCCCCGCCTCCCAAGCCGTCCCCGCCTCCCAAGCCGTCCCCGCCTCCCAAGCCGTCCCTGCCTCGCAAGTCGTCCGAGCCGTCCAAGCCCTCACCGCGTCGAAAGCCCTCCGAGCCGTCCAAGCCGTCCCCGCCTCGCAAGTCGTCCGAGCCGTCCGAACCGTCCAAGCGCTCCATGCCCCCCACGCGCTCCAGCCCCTCCGCCAGCACCTCCGCCAGATGCCGCCCCCGCACCCCGGCCAGCTGCTCCAGCTGGGTCCGGCACGAGAAGCCGTCCGTGAGTACTACCGCCCCTTCCTGCGCGGCCCGCACCGACGGCAGCAGCTGTTCCTCGGCGCAGGCCGCCGAGACCTCGAAGTGGCCCTTCTCGAAGCCGAAGTTACCGGCGAGGCCGCAGCAGCCGCCGCTCAGTTCGCCGGAGAGCAGAGCGGCTTGACGGAGTCGGCGGTCGGGGGCGTCGCCGAGGACCGCGTGCTGGTGGCAGTGGGTCTGGCCGACCGCCGGGCGGTTCAGGCGGGGCGGGGTCCAGTCGGGGGCCAGCCGCTGGAGCGCCTCCGCGAAGGTCAGGACGCGGTCGGCGAGGCGGTGGGCCCGGGGATCGTCGTGCAGGAGTTCCGGCAGGTCGGAGCGGAGGGCTGCCGCGCAGCTCGGCTCCAGGACCACGACCGGGGCGGACGTCTCCAGCACCGGTTCCATCAGGTCGAGCGTGCGCCGCAGTACCGAGCGGGCGCGGTCGAGCTGCCCCGTGGAGACGTACGTCAACCCGCAGCACACGCGCTCCCGGCCCCGTAGGAGGGCCTTGGGGTCCAGTGCCACCGTCGTCGTCCCGTCACCCCCCGGCCCCGCCGTCAACCGCACCGTCGGCGGCAGCGCCACCCGCAGCCCGGCCGCCTCCAGCACCCGTACGGCCGCCTGCCCCACGGACGGCGAGAGGTGCTCGGTGAAGGTGTCCGGCCACAGGATGACCAGCTCACCGGCCACTACCGCCTCCCTCACCCCCTCCCCTGCCACTTCCCCTTCCCCTGCCGCTGCCCCTGCCCCTTCCTCGGCCTTCTGCCGCCGCTCCCACCACCGGCTGAACGTCCGCGTCGCCAGCCGTGGGATCTCCCGCTCCGGCGCGATCCCGCCGAGCCGTTTGGCCACCCATGCCAACGGCCGTACGACGGCCAGGGCGTTGACGAACGTGGCGGTACGCGTGCGTGCCACGACGCGGAGCCACTGCGGCAGCCGGCCCATGCTGTAGTGCGCGGCCGGGCGGCGGCGCCCCGCGTAGTGGTGGTGCAGGAACTCCGCCTTGTAGGTGGCCATGTCCACCTCGACCGGACAGTCCGAGCGGCACCCCTTGCAGGACAGGCACAGATCCAGCGCGTCCCGCACCTCGGTCGACCGCCACCCGTCGGTCACCAGTTCCCCGGCGAGCATCTCGTGCAGCAGCCGGGCGCGCCCGCGCGTGGAGTGCTCCTCGGCGCCGGTGGCCCGGAACGACGGGCACATGACGGCGGACCCGGTCACCGATGTCGTACGGCATTTGGCGACCCCGACGCAGCGCCGTACGGCCGCCGAGAAGTCGCCGCCGTCGGCCGGGTACCCGAAGGCCACGTCGACCGGCTCCCGGGGCAGCACGGCGAACCGGAGGTTGGCGTCCAGGGGTGCGGGGCGCACCAGCATCCCGGGGTTGAGCAGGTCGTCGGGGTCCCACACCCCCTTGGCCTGTTCGAAGAGCGCCACCGTCTCGTCCCCGTACATCCTCGGCAGCAGCTCGGCCCGTGCCTGCCCGTCCCCGTGCTCCCCGGACAGCGAGCCCCCGTGTGCCACGACGACGTCGGCGAGCTCCTCCGAGAAGCGCCGGAAGCGGCCGACGCCCGTCTCCGTCAGCAGGTCGAAGTCGATCCGGACGTGGATGCAGCCGTCCCCGAAATGCCCGTACGGCGTCCCGCGCAGCCCGTGTGCGGTCAGCAGCGCGCGGAAGTCCCGCAGATACGCCCCGAGCCGCTGCGGCGGCACCGCGCAGTCCTCCCACCCGGGCCATGCCTCGCTCCCGTCCGGCATCCGGGTCGCCGTACCGCTCGCGTCCTCCCGGATGCGCCACAGCGCCCGCTGCCGGCCCGGATCGGTGACGACCACCGAGTCGACGACCTCGGCGGCCCGCACGATCGCCTGCGCACGCGCGCGTGCCTCGCCCTCCGACTCCCCGCCCGTCTCCACGAACAGCCAGGCCCCGCCCCGCGGCAGCAAGGCCGACGCCGACTGCGGCACCAGGTCGGCCGCCATGCCCTCCACGGTCAGCGGCCCGTGCGGCAGCAGCCCGGCGGCGGCTTCCGCGGCCGCGCTCTCGTCGGCGTACGCCAGCACGGCGAGCGCACGCGCGCGTGGCGCCTCGACGAGCCGTACGACGGCCTCGGTGAGGATGCCCAGAGTGCCCTCGCTGCCGCAGAAGGAGCGGGCGACGTCGGCGCCGTGCTCGGGCAGCAGCGCGTCGAGCGCGTACCCGGAGATACGGCGGGGCAGCTCGGGGAAGCCGGTCCGCAGCCCGGCTAGCTCCCCTTCCACCAGGTCCCGCAGCCCGTCCGGCGCACCGGCCCACCCCTGCCCGAGCCGCAGCCGCTGCCCGCGCGCGGTGCGCACCTCCAGCTCGCGCACACTGTCGGCGGTCGCGCCCCAGGCCACCGAGTGCGAGCCGCAGGAGTTGTTGCCGATCATGCCGCCGAGGGTGCAGCGGCTGTGGGTGGAGGGGTCGGGGCCGAAGCGGAGGCCGTGCGGGGCGGCGGCGTCCTGGAGACGGTCCAGGACGAGGCCGGGCTGTACGACGGCGGTGCGGGTCTCGGGGTCCAGGGAGAGGATCCGGTTCATGTGCCGGGTGAAGTCCAGGACCACACCGGTGCCGGTGGCCTGACCGGCGATCGATGTGCCGCCGCCCCGCGCCACGACCGGCACCATGTGGTCCCGGCACACCTCCAGCACGGCCGCGACGTCATCGGCGTCATGTGGTGCGACCACACCGAGTGGGACCCGTCGGTAGTTGGAAGCGTCCATGGTGACCAGTGCTCGTGGGGTGACATCGAACCCGACCTCGCCTCGGACGACCTTGCGCAGTTCCGCCTCAAGTTCCGACATGCCTCCAGCAAATCAGCCGACGTCCGGCAATCCGGCCCGCCCACCGAAACGCCGTCTCATCCGACGGACGAGGTTTCGCCCAGGTTTCCCCCACCGGCTAACCTCACCCCGTGGCTGAGATCCAGATTCCCGCTGACATCAAGCCCGCCGACGGACGTTTCGGCGCGGGCCCCTCCAAGGTGCGGACGGAAGCGCTGGACGCGCTGGCCGCCACCGGAACCTCCCTCCTCGGTACCTCCCACCGCCAGGCCCCGGTCAAGAACCTGGTCGGCCAGGTGCGCGAGGGCATCAGCGAGCTGTTCCAGCTCCCCGAGGGCTACGAGGTCGTCCTCGGCAACGGCGGCTCGACGGCGTTCTGGGACATCGCGACGCACGGCCTGATCGAGAACAAGTCGCAGCACCTGAACTTCGGCGAGTTCAGCTCGAAGTTCGCGAAGGCCGCGAAGCTGGCCCCCTGGCTGGCCGAGCCCACCGTCATCGCCAGCGACCCCGGCACGCACCCGCAGCCGGAGGCCGAGGCGGGCGTCGACGTCTACGCCTTCACGCACAACGAGACCTCGACCGGCGTCGCCATGCCGATCAAGCGCGTGGCAGGCGCCGACGAGGGCGCGCTGGTCCTGGTCGACGCCACCTCGGGCGCCGGCGGTCTCCCGGTCGACGTCTCCGAGACGGACGTCTACTACTTCGCCCCGCAGAAGTCCTTCGCCTCCGACGGCGGCCTGTGGATCGGCGTCTTCTCCCCGGCCGCGATCGAGCGCGCCGAGCGCATCCACGCGTCCGGCCGCCACGTCCCGGAGTTCTTCAGCCTGCCGACGGCGATCGACAACTCCCGCAAGAACCAGACGTACAACACCCCGGCCCTCGCCACCCTCTTCCTGCTGAACCAGCAGCTGGAGTGGATCAACGGCCAGGGCGGCCTCGACTGGGCGGTCCGCCGCACGGCGACGTCCTCGCGCACGCTCTACGGCTGGGCCGAGGACATCAAGTACGCGAACCCCTTCGTCGCCGACCCGGCCAAGCGCTCCCAGGTCATCGGCACCATCGACTTCACCGACGAGGTCGACGCCGCCGCCGTGGCCAAGGTCCTGCGCGCCAACGGCATCGTCGACACCGAGCCCTACCGCAAGCTCGGCCGCAACCAGCTCCGCGTCGCGATGTTCCCGGCGATCGACCCGGCGGACATCGAGGCCCTGACGAAGTGCATCGACTACGTGATCGACAAGCTGTAGTCGCTTCCGCTACGACGACGAAGGGGGGGCGCGGGGAGGAACGCCGGCGCCCGGGGGAGGGGGCCGGAGGGCCCCCCCCCCCCTCGTTGTGGGGCACACACCCCCACGCCGCGCTCAGA
>NZ_JBHYJA010000026.1:84576-119647 GCF_042740355.1 Streptomyces sp. NPDC059010 | reverse complement strand
CACACACAGCCACCGAACCACAGAGACTCCGAGAGATATTTTTAGGTCGTGTGGGTGTGGGGGGTTTTTTTAGAATCTAGCACAATCACCCCCCCCCCCCCCCCTTCGTCGTATGCCGCTCATCGGCACCCGCCCTAGAGGTTCTGCACCCACCAGACAGCCGCTGTCACCATGACAGCGCCTGCCGTGTACGCCGCCCCACGGACACATGCGAACAGCGCTGTTCGGATCAACCGCTCGGAGGTGGAGTTCTTCGGCATGGCTTTCGAGAGCCTCCTGATCATGCGCCCCAGGCTGGGCGCCCTGCATCCAGCGTCACCTCTCCCTGGCGGGCCAGGACGTGCGTGGCCACCTTGAGATGCCTTTGGGCGTCCGAGCATGTGTTTGGACGGCGTGCGAGGATTGCTGGACGTTTCTGGACGGTTCTGGACGGTCGACCGGGAGGTAAGCGGTGATTCGGTCCTTGAAGAAGCCAGGGCTTCCCCCGGGTGCTCTCAGGGAACTCAACGACGCACTGCACGAGTTGCACTTGCTGGCCGGGTGGCCCCCTTGTCCGGATATGGCGCGAGAGTCCGCCTACTCCAAGAGCCGCATCCATGCCGTGTTCAGCACCACGGACCTGCCCTCGCTGAAAGTCGTGCGTGAACTGGCCCACTCCCTTGCCCAGCTGGCTGGTCAGGACCCTGAAGAAGAGGTGTCCCGGTTCCGCGAGTTGTGGATCTCAGCCGCCCGCGAGCATTCGGTTGTCGGGGGCGGCGATGGGCCGCCGTTGCAGCCAACTCTCGGTAGCGGCCTTTCTGCGGCGCGAGATCCTCATCGCGCCGATGGTTCATCGACACCGCTTCCGCAACGGGACAGCACGCCGGCGGAGTCCGGCGTGACTACGGCCAGCCTGGAGCCGTACGGCGCAGATTGGTTGGCGATTTTCGAATTGGCCCTGTCCGCCGTGTTCTTGTCCTGCTTTCCCCAGAAGAGCAGGGCCTATCAGTTCTTGGATCAGGCCGGCATGCCCAGTGAGTACTACGTCGTGGGCGATCCGAGCACGATCGGCTACTGGGCAGGCATCGTGGAGTATGTGCGCAGCAAGTCTTCCGTGGAGGGCTTGGAGAGGCTGATCGAGTCTGCTGCGCAGAACTCCGAAGGAGGCGACGAACAGTTGCGTCGACTGCTTCAGGCACTACGCGACATGGTGCAGGACTGAGGGAACCCCGCACCGGCCAGTCACAGCGGCAGAATATCTTCATCGAGTCCAGGCAACCCCAACTCCTGCAGGTACCTGATACGTGCATTGATCCCCGCCGAGAAGTGACGCCAGTCGAGACCGACTACCGGCTCCACAGGCTTGGGATCCTCCTTCGAGGACGTGATGTAGCAGACGGAGTCGTACAACCCCTCGTCCATCAGGCGCTCGCAGAAGATGGCGAACCTGTCTTGGTAGGACTTCCCCAGCCAGATCCGCTCGACCGGGAAGGGGCCCTTCCGTACCGACACCGAACTACGGGACTTGGGGTGATCCTCCATGATGAAGAAGTACCCAAGCCACGGCTTCTCTCCGGGGAAAGCATCGGCCAGTGCAGCACGGCGCAGGTCCACAGCACTGCCCAGCGCTTCTTCGACCCGGTTGTTGTAGTTGTTTCCGAACGAAGGCCCGCCCAGAGCCTTGAGCTCGAAGGCAGCAACCAAGGTGTTGCCATGAGTCACCACGAGATCCCACTGCTTCTGGGGCCGATAGTACCCAGGAAGCTCCAGGCCCTGTTTCGTGTTTACCCGGATATCCTCCGGCGCGTAGCCGACGTCAAGGAAGAACTTGGCAAGCAGCGAAGCGATATGGTCAAAGTGCTTGCCTCCTCGCACCGAGCCGGCCGTCCCCGCCCCTACGGCATCCTTAATGGCAGACAGCTCTCGTTGAGCGTTCCTGGCGTCCCAGTACGCGGCAACGGCCGCTTCGAAGTCATCGCGACTGACGGTCACAGCACGTCCCCCTAGTCAGGCAAATGGTCGAGTCCGTACGCGCGCAGCGCGGCCTCGGTCGCTGCTTCCACGTCCCGCTCGTCGAAGGCCTTCGCGAGTGCCTTGCGATCCCTCTCCTGCATTTCAGCGGGGTCCGGTACTCGGATCTTACGGAGGTACTGAGCCTGGAAGCGGAGTGTTCCACCACGCATCTTGACCGCGTACGCCTGTACGAACGCCTCGGCGACCCTTGAAAGCAGCAGGCCACCAAGGACACGCATTTCCCATACGTCCGACACGATGTAGTACAAGTTGTGATGAGGGTACAGTCCACCTTCATCCAATACCGGATGGATCGTCAGCTTCATGTCCGGAAAGAGAAGCTTGGGTTTACTCGCCAACTTGGGGTCGACTTTGTCGATGGTCTTGTACCAGCGGGTCGGCTGCTTGACCGCGACGTAACGCTTACCCAACACCTCGCGGTGCCGTTTGAAGTAGACGGCCAGTTTGGGGTAGGCGCCAAGATCAACGAGTTGCCCTTGGGAATCCCAGGGATTGACAAGGTAATTTCCACCCCAGTTGATCTTACCGCTGGTCGTATCCTTGACCATGGCGAGGGGTTGCATGCGCCCAGGTTCCGCCGTGTTTCCGTCATGAGTGATGAACACCTTGTCAGCGCCCGTCGCGACACCGATGCCCACACGGGTGCCGGTGCTCTCATCCTCCAGGAGACGAAAACGATCGCTCAGCTCCTCCAGCATGGCCAGGCGAGCCGGCGAAGCCGACGGCCAGGAGTCCTCACCGGGAAACCAATGCGGAAGACGAGCGGCGTGATAGGTCGGCTGGTGGATGAGGCCTTCGCTCGATTCCGTCGCCCACAGTCCGAACTCCCGGGCTGCCTCATCACCGAAGCCGGCCGTCGTGTCGGCCACGATGGCCGTGCCCTGATCTCTGCGACTGATAACGGTGACGGCAGGATACGCCGAGACTTGCTCTTCGAAGGCGTCCACGTCATGCATCGTGAGCACCAGGTCCATGCTGTAACCACGGGTTACGAGTTTGCGGAGTCCACGGCCGTACTGGTTCCTCATCCAGCGGTCGGCGCAGATGAAGCCGAGCTTCCCGCCCTTCCTGAGCCTGAGCAGACCGGTCTCGTAGAACCCGATGTAGATGTCGGCCCGGCCGTTCATGCTGGTACACGCCTTGCGATACGCCTTCATGCGGTCGTCCGGCACGTCCTCCAACCGGATGTACGGGGGATTACCCACGACAAAGTCGGCAGTGTCTGCGTTCGCCTCCTGCAGCAGGAAGTCCCCTTGCTTGATCCATGAGGAGACAACCTTCTCCACCTCAGGGGCACTCCAGCCGTCGTCGGTGAGTTGCGCCGCGACGGTCGCCCGACTCTGTTCGACGTTTGCCTCGACCAGATCGAAAGCCTTGATCGCATCGATCGCATCGAGGAGGGGGCGGCCGTGCTTTCGGCATGAGGCGCTGAGCCTCGCCACAATAGGAACGAGGAAGGCTCCCTGGCCGCATGCAGGCTCGATGATCCGTAGGCTGGCCAGGTCGAGCGCATTCTTGTAGCCGACCAGGTCAAGGATTGCCTCGACGACCCAGCGGCGGGTGAAGACCTCTCCGTGCCGCACAGCTTCCTGCAGCGCCTCGGGAAGGGCGAGTGCGCCTGCAGGGACGCTGGGAAGGAGCTCAGTTTCCACGCCACGACCCTACCGCCCGGGCTGTGGGCGCCACCCCTGACCACCGCACTCGTGTGTCCGCAGCTCAATCCTCGTCCCGGGGGAGGCCGCACGGCTCCCGGGACGTCGCGCCGTGCGCCCTGATCGCCCTGTCCGCGATCCGCCCCCGTGATCGACAAGCTGTAGCCGCTTCCGCAACGACAACGAAGGGCGCCCGGCGAACACCGGGCGCCCTTCGCCATACGTAGGCCCTGCCTCGGCCCTACCTCGGCCCCACGTCAGCCAGCCCCACGTCAGTCAGCCCCGCACCCCCATCAGGAACTCGATCAGCGCGGCGTTCACTTCGTCGGGCCGTTCCTGCTGGGTCCAGTGGCCGCAGCCCGGGAGGAGGATCGGCTCGCTGCGCAGGTTGGGCATCAACTCCGGGAGTTTCGCGATGAGTTCGGGGGTGCCCGGGAAGGCGGGGACCAGGTCGCGGTCGCCGTACATGTACAGCGCGGGCGGGCTGACGACGGCGTCGTGCCAGGCGGCGGTCAGCTCCCAGTTGCGGTCGAGGTTGCGGTACCAGTTCAGGGCGCCGGTGAACCCCTTGGCGTAGCTCTCGGTGAGCTCGTCCAGGTCATCCTCGGTGAGCCAGGCCGGCAGCACCTCGGGGTCGGTCATGTCGGCGAGCCAGCCCCGCTCCGGGTCGGGCACCAGGGCCTGGTCGGGGCGGCCGGCGTCGGGGGCGTCACCGGAGGCGGAGTAGAACAGCTTGCGCAGGGAGGTGCGCGGGTCCAGGGCGAACTCGGCGTCGGCGACCCCGGGCCGCTCGAAGTAGTTCCAGTAGAACCGTCCGCCGAACTGCTCCCGCATGGCAACGAGCGGCGGATGTTCCCCACGGAACGGCGGCGGCACGCTCAGCCCCGCCACCCCGCGCACCACGTCGGGCCGCAGCAGCGCGGTGTGCCAGGCCACCGGCGCGCCCCAGTCGTGCCCGACGACGAACGCCCGCTCCTCGCCGAGGGCGTGGATCAGCCCGATCACATCCCCGACGAGGTGCAGGATGCTGTACGCGTCCACGCTCTCCGGGTGATCGCTACGGCCGTATCCGCGCTGATCAGGGGCGACCACCCGGAACCCGGCGGCGGCCAGCGGCCCGAACTGGTGGCGCCAGGAGTGCCAGGACTCGGGGAAGCCGTGCAGCAGCACGACGAGCGGCCCCTCACCCTCCTCCGCGATGTGCAGCCGGATACCGTTCACGTCGACCATGCGGTGCTCAACCATGGGGCGAGCTTACGCCTGTACGGTACATGCAGTTGCTGCCGCAACCTCAAGGGCGCGGTCGGTTCCGGCCGATGGCCCTTCGTCCGCTCTGCGGGCCGCGGTCACGTCGCCGTCCGGCCGAGGTCGTCCAGTTGGCTCTGGACGCGTTCGGCGAGGGGGCCGCGGTGCTGGTCGCGGTACATCGCGGCCGCCTCCTCCCAGGTGGTGCGTGCCTCTGCCCGGTTGCCCAGGGCGTGGTGCGCGTGGCCCAGGCGGTCGAGGGTGTCGGCGGCCCAGTAGTCGCCGCCGAGGGCGCGGTAGCGGGCGACGGCGAGGCGGTAGTGGTGCACCGCTTCGTCGTGGTGGCCGGTGTGGTGGGCGATGTAGCCGAGGCTGTCCAGGATGTCGGCCTCTATGCCCTCGTGGTGGGTGCGGCGGGCCAGGGGGAGGGCTGCCTGGCAGTGGCGGCGGGCCTGGTCGTAGTCGCCGAGGCGGGCGCTGTACCAGCCCACCGAGTTGAGCGCGGCGGCCTGTGCCGCGGGAAGGTCCAGCTGCTCGTGGAGGCGCAGGGCCCGGGTGGCGTGGTCCAGCGCCGTGCGGGGGCGGTCCTGCTGGCCGTATGCCTGCGCTAGCGCGAGGTGGATGCGGGCCTGGGTGGCGCGGTCGCCGCCGGCCTGCTCGGCCAGGCTCAGCGCGTGCTTCAGATGCTCGGTGGCCTCGTCGTGCGCCCCGGTGTGGGCGGCCGCGTGGCCCAGTTGCCGGTGGACCGTCACCCGAACGTCCACTGCCCTCACACGCACGTCCGGGACGGCGTCGTCCTGGTCGAGCGCGGCGAGCGCGGACCGCCACATCGCGACCCGGTCGTGGACCTGCCCGAGGAGGCTCTGGAAGTGGTCCAGGCTCCAGGCCAGTTGCCACACGAGTTTCGGCCAACGGCACTGCGCCGCCAGCTGCTGCACGGCGAGCAGATTGGGCAGTTCGGCGGCGAGCCACGCCACCGCCTCCGCCTGGGTGTTCAGCGGCTGCGGCCGGCAGCCCGGCTCGGGATCGTCCAGCCCGGGAGGCATCACGCTCACCTGCATCAGACGACGCGTCACGCACGCGGTGTGCAGGTAGAAGCCGATGAGCCGGCGCAGCGCAGCGTCCCGGTCGGCGGGCGCGAGGTCCTGACGGCCGCGGTCGGCGGCGTAGAGGTGTACGAGGTCGTGCATCCGCCAGCGGCCGGGCTCGTGCTGTTCGACGAGGTGCAGGTTCTCCAGGGCGCGCAGCACCGCGCGGGTCTCCGAGCCGGGCAGACCGGCGAGGGACGCGAGGGCGAACAGGCCGACGTCGGCGCCGGGGGCCAGTCCCAGCAGCGCGAACAGCCGCGCCTGTACGGGGGTCAGGGCCTCGCAGGACCAGGAGAAGACGGCCCGTACGTCGGTGGAGAGGTCGCCCACGGTGAAGGCGTCGAAGGCGTCGAGGCCGCCGTGGCTGTCGCGCAGTTCCTCGGCGACGGCGGCGAGGGGGAAGCCGGGGTGGGCGGCGGCGCGGGCGGTGGCGACGGCGAGGGCGAGCGGGAGGCGGCCGCAGCGGGCGATGATCTCGGTCACGGCGTCCGGTTCGGCGGCCACCCGCTGCGCGCCGAGCCGGTGGGCCAGCAGGTCGCGGGCCTCGGCCGGGGAGAGCACGTCCAGCGGGACGGGGTGCGCGCCCTCGGCGGCGACCAGGCCCGTGAGCCGGCTACGGCTGGTCACCACGGCCAGGGAGCCCGCGGAGCCGGGGAGCAGCGGGCGGACCTGGTCGGCGTCGCGGGCGTTGTCCAGGAGGACCAGGACCCGCCGCCCGGCCAGCAGACTGCGGTACAGGCCCACCCGCGCCTGAAGGTCCACCGGGACGTGCGCGGACGGCACTCCCAGCGCGTCGAGGAAACCTCGTATCGCCTGATCGGGCGTCATGGCCGTGCCCGACGGATCGAAGCCGCGCAGGTCGACATAGAGCCGGCCGCCCGGGAAGCGGTCGGCCACGCGGTGCGCCCAGTGCACCGCCAGCGCGGTCTTGCCCACCCCGGCGGTCCCCGACACCGCCGAGACGACCACCGCGGTCGGGCGCTCAGCCGCAGCGGCCAGGATGCCGTCCAGCCGGGCCAGTTCGTCCGTTCTGCCGGTGAACCCCCGTGCCGCCAGGGGCAACTGCGCCGGTACGGCCCGAGCGGTCCCCGCCCCGGCACCGGCGGGCGTGCGCGGCGCACCGCGCGCCGAGGGCGGGCCGGACTCGCCGCGCAGGATCGCCTGATGCACCCGGCGCGCCTCGGCACCCGGATCCGCGCCGAGCTCCTCGGCCAGCCGCTTCTGCAGTACGGCGAAGCAGGCCAGGGCCTCCGGCCCGCGCCCGGCGTCCCGCAGAGCCCGCATCAGCGCCACGGTGAGCGGCTCGACCAGCGGATGGTCGGCGACCAGGGTCGTCAACTCGCCGATCAGCCCGGCCGGGTTGCCCGACCGGAGCTCGACCTCGGCCCAGTCCAGCACCGCCTCGATCCGCTGCTGACGCCACCCCTCCCGGGTCCGCCGCACCCACGCCCCGGCGAGCCCCGCCAACGGCTCGCCCCGCCACAGCCCGAGCGCCTCCCGCAGCATCGCCGCCCGCTCGGCATCCGTACGGTCCGGGTCCGCCTCCCGGGCCCGCTCCACCAGCCGCTGGAACCGATGCAGATCGACCCGGTCGGGCGGCACGTCGAGCCGGTACCCGCCCGGCCCGCGCCGCAACTGCGCATCCTCCTGCGGGGTGGCCGTAGCGGTCAGCATCCGGCGGATCCGGGCGACGTACGCATAGAGCGAGGGCCGCACCTGAGCGGGCAGATCCTCCCCCCACACCCGGTCGACGAGCGTCTCCACCGCCACCCACCGGCCGACGTCCACCAGCAACGCCGCCAGCACGGTGCGCTGTTTGGCCGGCCCCGGATCCACGACCGCGCCGTCCGCGCCGTGCAGTTCGACAGGGCCCAGCACCACGAACTCCATCACGCCCATCCCCCGAGGTCGCTCAGCGCACTCCCCGCACCGGTCCGCCGCCGCCACCCCGGCCACCGGCGCTGACCAGTGAAGCAAGGTTCCCGCAAGGTTCCTGCCCACATTCACGCCACATCGTGGGGCGAACGGCCCGTGGCGCCGAGGGGCACAGGGGACTTCTCGACTCGGCCGAGGGCCCTACAGGAAGGGATGCGATGAGGTATCTGAAGAGGTTCGCGGTGCTGGCGCTGCCAGTGGTCGCCGCGATGTCGCTGGGCGCTTCCGCGAATGCCGCGCCGAGCACGCAGGCGTCGCCGGGCGCGGAGACGCAGTGGACGGTGCAGGGGCCCGACAACACGGTGTCGGGGCCCGGCACCGCCTCCCCCGACGCGGCGCTGGCTCTGGTGAGTTACGTCAGCAACGAGACCGGCATCGGGATCGGAGTGCTGAACGTGATCAACGGGAGCGAGTCCTACGACGCGATCCTGCCGGGCCACCGGCGCACTGACACCTACTTCGGGTGGGACCGGGCCCAGGGCTTCTACGTCGGCGCCGGGAGCTGCGTCGACGGCTACTTCTGGAACGGTTCCAGGTGGGTCTTCCACTCCACGGCGCGCGGTCCCGTACGGGTGCGCACCGATCAGAGCATCCCCGGTCAGAGCGTCGCGAGGTGGGCGGTCCGGTCCCACCGCGCCTGCTGAGACACCGATGAGGGGGGGGGGGCCCCGCCCCGGCGCGCGCCGCCCCCCCCCCCCCCGAGACCTCGCACCCCCGCGCGCCCCCCCCCCCCCCGCGCCCCCCCCTCACACTCACGCAGCCGTACAGCTCACCCTCGGCACACCCCCGCCCCCGGGCGCACCCCCGAACCCGAAGCTCGCCGAACCACCCACCGGCACCGCCCCGTTGTGCGCGGCGCTGGACGCGGTCACCGTCCCACCGCTCTGGGTGTACGACGCGTTCCACATGGACGTGACCTGCTGGGACCCGCTCCAGGTCCAGGTCACCTTCCAGGAGTTCACCGGCGTCGAGCCCGCATTGGTCACCTTCACCTCGGCGTTGAACCCGCCGCCCCAGTCGCTGCTGACGGTGTAGACGGCACTGCAGGCCGCCGTGCCCCCGCCCGGGTCCGGGTCGGGATCCGGGTCGCCGCCTCCCCCGCTTCCCGGGAAGCCCGGCGCCTTGATGTTCGCCAGGTAGCCGTCCTTGACCGTGTCCACCGTCGACCAGTCGTCCTTCAGGATGCCGCCCGTGTCGCCGGAGTTGGGGTTCCAGGACCAGAAGGTCCAGTGGAAGGAGTCCGCGCCGTATGCCGAGGTCGACCTCAGATAGCTCGCCAGCGCGGTCAGCCACTTCTGGTCCACCGTCGACTGCAGTGTCGTACCGAACTCGCCGAGCCAGACCGGGGCGATGTTCTGCTTGAAGATGTAGCCCCAGTAACGGTCCCAGACGCCGGGCATGTTGTCCGGGAAGGACGGGTCGCCGAACCATGGCTGCTGGGCCACGCTCGTGGCGTAGTCGTGGGCGGAGTAGACGAGCCGGTTCGGGACGTCGAGCTGCACCGGGTACTGGGCCACGCCCATGAGGTTGCCGCCCCACCAGCCACTCACGCCGTTGTACGACTGGACGCCCTCGACCATGATCAGCAGGTCGGGGTTGGCGGACAGGACGGCGTTCCCGGCCCGTTGGGCGGCGAGCCGCCAGTCGCGGGTCGTGTCGCCGCAGCCCCAGCAGGCGGGATCGTGGGGCTCGTTGTGCAGGTCGATGCCGATGACGGTGGTGTTGCCCTTGTAGCGCGTCGCCAGCGACTTCAGGTTGGCGATCCAGGTCGACTCCGGCACCGACGCCGTGTACCAGAGCGCCGACTGCCCGCCCGCGTCCGGCCGGTGCCGGTCCAGGACGATCTTCAGGCCGGCCTGACCGGCGTAGGCCACGATCCGGTCCAGGACCTGCACGGACGTCAGCCCTTGCAGATCGGCGTTCTTGCCGTCGGCGAAGTTGATGCTGTCCGGCATGGTGCCGGGCTTGAGGATGTCGTCGCTGAAGGGGAGGCGGAGGGTGTTGTAGCCCAGCGACTTCATCTGGTCGAGCATGCTCTTGTAGTCGCGGGTCCACAGGCCGTGGACGACGTGGTTGCCGGTCTCGAAGCCGAACCAGTTGATCCCGGCGATACGGACCGGCTGCCCGGCCGCGTCCAGGATCTGCCGCCCGCTGGTGTGCCAGTGGCCGGCGCCCGCCTCGGCGGCGCCGGCCGGCTGCGCACCGACCCCGGCGAGCGGTAACAGCAGCGCCGCGACCACCGCGCACAGCCCTCTTCGCAAGCTGCGGAACATGTCCCTGTTCCTCTCGGAGAGGCGCGGCCCCAGAACGAGTGGGAGCGCTCCCACACACCGCGCACCTCCCAGGAAACTGACGCACCATCGGCACGTCAAGGAGATGCGCGGCATCCGCCCGCTCAGTTGGTTCACCGGCTGAGCTTCCCCCCAGACCCCCGGCCGGTCAGCGGCTCAGCTTCTGGAAACGGCGCACCGCGAGCGGCAGGAAGATCGCCGTGAGGATCACCGGCCACACCCCCGCCATCAGCAGGGCATGCCGCTCGACCCAGGAGTCCCCGCCCCCGACCGGCGTGCCGAACAGATCACGGGCGGCGGCGGCCGTGGACGAGATCGGGTTCCAGGCCGCCACCCAGCCCAGCCAGTCCGGCATCAGCTGCGGCGCGACGAAGATGCTGGAGATCATCGTCAGCGGGAAGGCGACGGCGAACAGTCCGCCCGCGGCCTCCGCGTTGGGTACCAGCAGCCCCAGCCACACACCGATCCAGATCAGCGCGAACCGCAGCCACAGCAGCAGTCCGAACGCGGCGAGGAAGCCGAACCCGCCGTCCGGGCGCCAGCCCATCGCGAAGGCGGTCAGCATCATGATCGCCAACTCGGCGCAGGCGGCGAGCAGATCGGTGATCCCGCGCCCGGCCACGACCGCGGACGACGCCATCGGCATCGAGCGGAAGCGGTCGATGACCCCCTTCGTCGAGTCGAGGACGACGAGCGTCGCGGTGTTGATGAAGCCGAACGCCATCGTCATCACGAACATGCCCGGCATCAGGAAGTCCTTGTAGTCCCCGCCGCCGGGCACGTTCATGGCGCTGCCGAAGACATAGCCGTAGAGCAGGACGGAGAGGATCGGGAAGCCCAACTGCCAGGCGATGTTGACCGGTTGGCGCTGATAGTGGGTGAGGCCGCGGCGGACGATGTTCCAGACGTCGGCGAGGGTCCAGTACAGGCGGCCGCGCTCGGCCGGGACGGTCAGGTCTACGGCGGTCATGCGACGGCCTCCTTGTCGGCCTCGCTGGTCTTGTCGGTCTTGTCGGCCTTCTCTGTACGGTGTCCGGTCAGGCGCAGGAACACGTCGTCGAGGCTGGGCCTGCGCAGCCCGATGTCCTCGACCTGGACGCCCTCGTCCTGGAGCGTGCGGGCGACCTCCGTGAGCGCTGACACCCGGTCGACGACGGGCGCGTGGACCCGCAGCTCACTCTCCTCCGCCTCGGGTTCGCCGTCCGAGACACGGGCGACCACCTTCACCACGCGCGGGATGTCGGACCGCTCGGCGACGACCACCTCGATCCGGTCGCCGCCGACGAGGTTCTTCAGTCCGTCCGGGGTGTCGTCGGCGATAGCCCGGCCCTGGTCGATGACGGTGATGTGGGAGGCCAGCTTGTCGGCCTCCTCCAGATACTGGGTGGTCAGCAGTACGGTCGTGCCGCTCGCCACCAACGCCCGTACCGAATCCCAGACTTCGCCCCGGCTGCGGGGGTCGAGTCCCGTCGTCGGCTCGTCGAGGAAGAGGACGGCCGGGGCGAGGATCATCGACGCGGCGAGGTCGAGCCGGCGCCGCATGCCACCGCTGTAGGTGCCGACGCCCTTGTCGGCCGCGTCGGTCAGGTCGAACTGCTCCAGGAGGTCGGCGGCGCGCAGCTTGGCCCGCCTGCCGCCCAGGTGGAAGAGCCGGCCGAACATCTCCAGGTTCTGCCGGCCGGTGAGCACCTCGTCCACGGCCGCGTACTGCCCGGTGAGCCCGATCCTGGCCCGCACCTCGCGCGGCTGCCGGGCCACGTCCAGACCGGCCACGGTCGCACGGCCACCGTCCAGCCCGACCAGTGTGGACAGGATGCGTACGGCGGTGGTCTTGCCGGCGCCGTTCGGGCCGAGCAGTCCGTGCACGGTGCCTTTGCGGACGGCCAGGTCGAAGCCGTCGAGGGCGCGCTTCTCGCCGTAGCGCTTCTCCAGCCCTTCGGCCCGCACCGCGTACCCGCCGCGACCGCCGCCATATCCGTTGTCGTCGCCCATGAGTGGTCCCCCTCTCGGTAACTGAGTACACCGTACCCGATTGCGCGTACACCGTACTCAGTTTTTTCGGCAGGACTTAAGCTGAACTTCATGACGAGCGGCAAAGGCGGTACCGGCAGCGGCACCGGCTCCACGGAGACCAGCGGCAGCGGCGACATCGTGCGCACCATGGAGCTGCTGTGGGAGACGGGCCGACGGCCCAGCCGGGGGCCCAAGCCGACGCTGACCCTGGACCAGATCGTGGAAGCCGCCGTCCGGGTCGCGGACGCCGAGGGTCTGGAGTCGGTGTCCATGCGCCGGGTCGCCGCCGAACTGGGCACCGGCACGATGTCGTTGTACCGCTACGTCCCCGGCAAGGCCGAGCTGCTCGATCTGATGCTGGACCGCGTCCAGCGCCCCTCCGAGAACCCGGCCGACCTCGGCGACGGCACCTGGCGCTCGGCGCTGGAGGCGATGGGCCGTGCGACCCTCGCGCTCTATCAGCGCCACCCCTGGCTGCTCCAGGTCAACCAGTCCCGCCCGATCCTGGGCCCCAGCGCCATGGACGGCATGGAGAAGGTGCTCGCCCGCATCAAGCCGATGGGCCTGTCCGACCCCGAGCTGGTCTCGGCGGTCATCATGATCGACGGTTACGTCGTCGGGGCCGCGCGCACCCGGCTGTACCACCAGGAGGCGGAGCGCCGGACGGGGCTGACGGACACGGAGTTCTGGCAGGCACAGACGCCGATGCTGGAGAAGGTCCTGTCCTCCGGGCGCTACCCCCTCATGGCCTCCCTCGACGAGAACACCTGGGGCCCCGACTTCGACCACTTCGAGTTCGGGTTGCAGAGGATCCTGGACGGACTGGAGGTCTTCGTCGCCGGGCGCGAGGGATGACGGGGATGACGGGGACAGCGAGGGACCTGGGCGGCCAGGGCCTGCCCTAGGCCTGTCCTTGGACAGGCCTAGGGCGTCGGCTCCGCGAGCATGGCGATCCAGCTCAGGATGCCCACGGGGACGGCGACCAGGACGGCGTAGCCCACACGGTCGGCCATCCGCCGGCGGCGCGAGGGCTCCCGGCGATGGTCCTCGCGTCTGGCGGCCTGGCCACGCGGCTTGATCGCCTGGTAGCCGAGAACCGCGAGCACCGTCACACCCACCGCGACCTGCCAGAGCTCGCCCACGACGCCCCAGAACCCGGCCCGCTGGACCGTGTCCGGCTCGATCCCCTGCCGGGCGTCGAACTCGGTGCCGTCCGGGTAGTCGTGCCCCGTGTCGCTGAGCTCCACGTACTCGGCGTCGGGGGCGGTGCCGCCCTCGGGCGTGAAGTCCCCGTCGCAGTCGTAACTGGAGTTCTTGCCGGACGGGTTGGTGTCGTAGCAGCTCTCCACCTTGTACGTGCCCGGAGTGCCGTACAGCCCGGCGGACAGGGCGAGGTCGGCGGTCGCGGTGACGCACCAGAAGGCCATGACGAGGGCGAGGAGGACCCCGCACACCCACTCCAGAACGCGCTTCATCCACCCACCATGATCTTCGGTTCCTTCTCCAACAGCCCGGAGACACCGGCCTGTTCGGCAAGAGCCCGGCACCGCGGATCGGCCTCGGCGCCATTACCAGCCACTAACCCCGTTCCCCCCGTTCACCGCCGTCGCAGCAGCCTCCGCAGCCCGAAGACGACGGCGCAGGCGACGGCCACCGCGACGGCGCCGACCTTGATGTCCCCGCTCCGGCCGCCGCCCCCGTCGTCCGAGGAGGCCGAACTCCCGCTGCCGGAGGACGAGTCGGAGGATCCGGTGCCCTCGGGGGCGTCCTTCGCCACCACGGCGCTGCCGGCCCCCTCGCTCCCGAGCATGATCTTGGTCCCGTCGGGCGAGTAGCTGATGGACTCCCCCTGCCCGAGGGGCACGCTGATGCGCTCCAGCCGTTTGGGTTTGCCGCCGTTCCAGTCGTACGCGATGCCGCCGAAGTAGCCGCGTACGGCGAGGGTTCGGCCGTCCGGGGAGAAGGCGGCGTCGGTGGCCCAGAGGTCGACGGGGGCGGCGGGCTTGAAGACGTTCGTGCCGGACGGGGAGAGCTCGGCCGGGCCCTCGTAGAGGTGTCCGCCGTCCTCCTGCTTGTCGATGATGTAGACGCGCCCGGTCTTGGGGTGCACGACGAGCGACTCGGCGTCACGTGTCCCGTCGGAGTACTTCACGACGTACTGCGTGGCGCGGACGGACTGGTCCTTGAGCGTCTTGGGCTCGGGCAGCTTGTAGACCCACACATAGGGCCACTCGACACCGTCGTTGTCACCGATGTCACCGACGTAGAGCTGGTTGTCCGGCCCCATGGAGATCGCCTCGACGTCACGCGGGGTGCCCACGCCGGTCATGGTGATCGTCGCGACGGTCTCGCCGGTGCTGCTGTCGACGGCGTAGAGGAAGGCGCCCTCGTCCTGGTCGTTGTGGGTCCAGTAGATGCCCGGGTGCCGGCGGGAGGCGGCGAGGCCGCTGGACTCGGTGATCCGCGGGTCCTTGATCGTGAAGTCCTCGTTCCCGTCGGCGGCGGAGGCGGGCAGGGTGAGGGCACCGGTGATCAGGACCCCGGCGAGTATGGCGAGCGGTCGACGCATGACCTCAAGCCTGCCATCCGCTCCGACCGTTCGGGCGGCGTGTCAGGCTTCACACCCCTCCCGCCACTACCGATCCGTAGGCATCGTCCATCATGAGCGGATGCTCAGGTTCATGCCCGTCGGCGACTCCCAGACCATCGGCAGCGCCGGCGAACACACATGGCGCTACCGCATGTGGCAGCACCTGCGTGAGACATACGGCGGCCCCTTCGCCCTCGTCGGCCCGCGCGAGACGCTCTACGACAAGGCGATGGACGCGCCCACGTCGTACGAGTACGCCGACCCCGACCCCGCCTTCCCCCGCGCCCACCTGGCCGGCTGGGGCGAGGGCTGGCTGCACATGGCGCCGCTGATCGGCGAGGCGGTGCGGTCGTGCCGGGCCGATGTGCTGCTGGTCTCGCTGGGCCTGATCGACCTGGGCTTCTACACGAACGCCGAGCAGACGGCGGAGAACGTCCGCGACTTCGTGGCCGAGGCGCGGTCGGCGAACCCCCGGATACGGATCGTGGTCCTGCCGGTGATCCCGAACGTCCGCGCCGAGTCCGACGAGCCCTTCGGGGCCCAGGTGACCCGCTTCAACGAGCTGCTGGCGAAGACGGTCGCCGATCTGGACGAGCCCCGCTCCCCTCTCCTCCTGACCTCCCCTCCCCCGTCGTACGACATCAATCTCGACACGTACGACGGCACACACCCGAACGCCAGCGGCGAGCACAAGATCGCGGAGGCGTTCGCGGAGGCGATGTACCAGGCGTGGGACCTGGGCGAGCCCTACGCGCAGCTCTGATCCCCGTGTGAGCTTCCTCTCCGTGTCGCGGTCACTGTGCGTCTCGTTGTGCTGCGCGGCCGCACTTGTCCGCTAGGCAGCCGGGGAGGAGCGCCACGATGACCCTCCTTGAAGACAGGATCAAGATGGCCGACGCGAACACAGAGCGCCTGGACGAGTGGTTCGAGCGCCTTGAGCGGATGCCCGTCCCCGAAGGATTCAGGGTCGAGATCGTCGGGGGCAACGTCCACATGACGCCACAGCGGGACACCCACTGGGGAGTCATCCAGCGTATCGCGCGGGCCCTGGAGGACAGGTTCGGGAGGGACGTCATGGTGTTCTCCAACGTCCGCATCGACTTCCCGGGCCACGAGAACGGCTTCTGCCCGGACATCGCCATGCTCAAGGACTCGGCGGAGAAGGACGGCAGGGGCCATTGGCGTCACCAGGACGTCGAGTTCGTCGCCGAGGTCATCTCCCGGGGCACTGCCGCCAACGACTACGGACCGAAGAAGGCTGCCTACGCAGTGGCCGAGGTCCCCGTCTACGTCATCGCCGACCCCTATAAGGGACGGTGCTACGTCTACACCCACCCCAAGGACGGCGACTACGCCATGCGGACGTCGGTCGACTTCGGCACCGACATCGACCTCACCGGCACGGTGGTCGACCTCGTCCTCAAGACCGACGGCTTCCCCCGCGACTGAGCGGAACACGGCTCGGTGCTAGATTCGCCGTCGCCGTGCACCGTGACGAACCGAGGAGGTGAGACCGATCAACGCAGCGACCGGTCGGGCCTCCCTCTCCCGCATGGCCTGGGGAGTGCCCGCAGCAGGCACCCCGAAAGGCTCGAAACGCTATGCGCTTCACCTCTGTTGTGACGTCGTCGGACGGCGTCGACGAACAGCTCTTCACCCTCGGTGAGACCCCCACCGACATTCCCGGCGACATCCCCGACGGCATCCCCGGCGTGCTGTGGACCCCGGAAGGCGCCACGGGTACCCGGCCCCTGATCCTGATGGGGCACGGCGGCGGTCACCATAAAAAGGCTCCCGACATCGTGGCCCGCGCCCACCGCTTCGTGGCCGAGTGCGGTTTCGCCGTAGTGGCGGTCGACGTACCCGGCCACGGCGACCGGCCGGTCCACGAGGAGTACGACCGGATCGCCACCGAAAACCAGGCCCGCGTGGCCGCCGGGGCGGAACTGGCCCCGCTGATCGCCGACTTCCAGGCACTCGTGGCCCGCCGGACCGTCCCGGAGTGGCGGGCGGTTCTGGACGCGGTCCAGGAGGTCGAGTACGTCGGCCCCGGGCCCGTCGGCTACTGGGGCGTGTCCCTCGGCTGTGGACTCGGCCTTCCCTTCGTCGCCGCCGAACCCCGGGTGCGCGCCGCCGTACTGGGCCTGGGCGGGGCACTCGGGCCGTCGGCCGAGGCCGCCGCGCGGATCACCGTCCCGGTGGAGTTCCTGGTGCAGTGGGACGACGAACGGGTGCCCCGCGCCCAGGGCTTGGCGCTGTTCGACGCGCTGGCCTCGGCCGAGAAGACCCTGCACGCCAACCCCGGCAGACACGCGGAGCTCCCGGCCTACGAACTGGACAGCGCAGTACGGTTCTTCGCCCGCCACCTCGGCTGAGCGGAGGGGGCGGGGGCCTGCCGTCTAGAACATCGTGTTGTCGTTCGCGGACGTGGCCGGCACATCCTGGATCACGTCCCAGTGCTCCACGATCTTCCCGGCCCGCACCCGGAACAGATCCACGATGGCCTGCCCCCGCTCCCCCGGCGCGTTCACGTAGTGGCTGTGCACGGCGACCAGGTCACCCTCGGCGATGACCCGCTTCGGCACGACCTTCAGCTGCGGGAACGCCTCGAAGAACCCGCCCAGCCCGGCCTTCACGCCCGCCACGCCGTCCGCGATCGACGGGTTGTGCTGGTGGTACTCGGGACCCCAGTACCGGTCGATCGCGGACAGGTCCTTGCGGACCAGCAACTGGTCGAAGGCCTTCGTGACCAGCTGCTTGTTGTACGCCGTCAGCCACGCCGGCCCCGGCCGCCCGGTGCGCGGCCAACTCTCCGTCGAGAACATGTCGTTGCCGTTGGCCGAGGTCGCGGGAACGTCCTGCCCCACGTCCCAGTGCTCGGCGATCCGCCCGCCCTGGAAACGGAAGATGTCGAACACGGCCTGGCCCCGCGCACCCGGCGTCGCGACGACGTTGGAGTGCACCAGCACGAGGTCGCCCTCGGAGATGACCCGCTTGATGTCGTACCGGAAGTCCGGGAACTGCCGGTGGACCGAGACACCCAGGTTCTTCAGCGTCTCCGCCCCGTCCGGCGCGAGCGGGTTGTGCTGGATGTAGTCGGGGCGGACGTAGCGGTCGACGACCTCGGTGTCGCCCTGCTCGAAAACGCCCTTGAGGACGCGCTCGGCAACGGCCTTCTGGTACCCGAAGCGGGCGGCATCGCCGTAACCGGCATGCCGCGCGGAAGCGGTGTGCGGCGCCGCGACCGCCGGTACGGCGGCGGTGCCCAGGACGGCGGCGGAGGCGAGGACGGCCACGAGGGCACGGCGAACTGACGTGGTGGGGGGCATGACACTCTCCAAAAACATTGAAAGTTCAAGGTCACACTTCCCGAAGGAAAGCACTATCCCTCAGTTAGTGTCAACACCGGCCAAGACCCCTTGCCTAGAGCGCACTCCACACAGCTAGCGTTCAAGCCATGAAGTACACGCAGCTCGGACGCACGGGACTCAAGGTCAGCCGACTCGTCCTCGGCACCATGAACTTCGGTCCGCAGACAGACGAAGCGGACAGTCACGCGATCATGGACGCGGCGCTGGACGCGGGCATCAACTACTTCGACACGGCGAACGTGTACGGCTGGGGCGAGAACAAGGGCCGTACCGAAAGCATCATCGGCAACTGGTTCACCAAGGGCGGTGAGCGGCGCGACAAGGTCGTCCTCGCCACCAAGGTGTACGCCAACATGGCCGCGGACGGCGCGGCGTGGCCCAACCACGACAAGCTGTCGGCCGTGAACATCCGGCGGGCCGTCGATGCCTCGCTGAAGCGGCTGCAGACCGACTACATCGACGTCTACCAGTTCCATCACATCGACCGGGACACCCCGTTCGAGGAGATCTGGCAGGCCGTCGACGTGCTGGTCCAGCAGGGGAAGATCCTCTACGTCGGGTCGTCCAACTTCCCCGGATACAAGATCGCCCAGGCCAACGAGATCGCCGCCCGGCGCGGCGGCACCATCGGCCTCGTCAGCGAGCAGTGCCTCTACAACCTCTACGAGCGCCGCGCCGAGATGGAGGTCATCCCGGCCGCGCAGGAGTACGGCCTCGGCGTGATCCCGTGGTCGCCGCTGCACGGCGGACTACTCGGCGGCGTCATCAAGAAGGAGGTCGAGGGCGGCCGGCGCAGCTCCGGGCGGGCCGCGGAGTCCCTCGCCGACCCGGCCGTACGGGCGAAGATCCAGGCGTACGAGGACCTGCTCGACAAGCACGGACTGGAGCCCGGCGAGGCCGCCCTGGCCTGGCTGCTCACCCGCCCGGGCGTGACCGGCCCGATCGTCGGCCCGCGCACGGCCCAGCAGCTGGAGTCCGCACTGCGGGCGTCCGAGCTGGAGCTGAGCGAGGAGTTGCTGGCAGGGCTCGACGAGATCTTCCCGGGGCCGGGTCCGTCGCCGGAGGCGTTCGCCTGGTAGGAGGCGGTCACCGCACTCCCTAAGGGGCGCGGGGAACTGCGCGACAAGCCCCCACCGGCCCGCAGCCGGACAAGAGCCCGCAGTTCCCCGGCCCTGCCGACGGCGCGCCTACCTGCCAAGCGCCGCGGCGAGCGCCACCAGCACGAACATCAGCACAAGCGCACCGGCCATGATCCGGTTCCGGGTTTTCGGGTCCACGGGACCGAGCCTAACCGGCCCCTCCGAGCGGCCAGCGGCCGACCGCCTCGTACCGGGGCTGCTCGCCCGCCACCCCGGACCGCGGCAGGTTGCTGCGCACCAGCACCAGCTCGTCCACCGTCCAGGTACGGCTGGTGAACTCTTCGAGGGCCGCGAGATACGGCCGTACGTCCACCGCCGCCCGGCTCCTCGCCACCGTCAGATGGGGCTTGTAGCGGCGGTGCTCCCCCATCTCCACCCCGGCCTTGCGCGCCGCCGCCTCGCCGCGGTCCGCCAGCAGTCCGAGGGTCTCCAGGTCCCCCTCCGCGCCCACCCACAGCGCTCGTCCGCGCCCGAACTGGCCGCCGCCGCTGAGCCCCAGCCGGAAGGACGGGGTGCGGTGCGCGGCGCGCTCCAGGCGGGCCGACAGATCGGGTACGAGGTCGTCGTCGACCTCGCCGTAGAAGGCGAGCGTGAAGTGCCAGCCGGGGCGGCCGGTCCAGCGCAGCCGGTCCGTGCCGGGCAGCCCGCGCAACTTCTCGACCTCGGCGGCGAGTTCGCCCGTCACGTCCTCCGGAGGCAGCACGGCGGCGAAGAGTCTCATGGACGCCAGCCTTCCAGGGAAAGGGGCGTCCGGCGAGCGCTCCTTCGTCCGGTGGTCCGGCATTCCGGCAGCGGGAAATCACGTGAGGCCAGGGCAGGAGAAAAGAGATCATGGGGGCATGGACAACGGGAGCAGGATCAGCATCAGAGAAGGCGGACCCGACGACGTCCCCGTGATACTCGGCATGCTCGACAGCGGCGTGGAGTGGCTGGTCGCGCAGGGGCGTACCGGGCAGTGGGGGACGAAGCCGCTGTCGCAGAGCCCGAGGACGGTGGAGTCGGTCACCCGGTACCTGGACGAGGGCGAGGCCTTCATCGCCGAGGTCGACGGCGTACCGGCCGCCACCCTCACCCTCACCGACTCGCCCGGCGCCTACCTGGCCCACCTCCCGCCGCCCGGCGAGCCCGAGCGCTACATCCACTGGCTCGCCTCCGACCGCCGCTTCAAGGGGTACGGCGCGGGCAGCGCCCTGCTCGCGCACGCCGCCGAGGTGACCCGGCGGGCGGGCGTCTCCCTGCTGCGGGTGGACTGCTACGCGGGCGGCGACGGCAAGCTCGTCCGCTACTACGAGGGCAACGGCTTCGTCCGCACCGAGACCTACACGGGAACGGACGACTGGCCGGGGCAGGTGCTGGCCCGGAGGGTCTGACCGCCGGAGACCTCCGGGCCGTCGGCGACGGCGTGCGCTCAGGCCGCCGTCGCCAACTGCTCCTCCTGCCGCTGCCGGGGCACGAACCGCACCTGCGGATGGCCGCGATGCCAGCCGACCGACAGCCGCAGGCCGCCGATGCGGGCCAGCACCAGGGCGACGGTGAGGGCCGCGGCGGCGGTGACGGCACCGCCCGCCGCCAGGCCCGCCCGGACGCCGTACGCGTCCGTGATCCAGCCGGCGATCGGCGCGCCCAGCGGTGCGCCGCCCATGAAGACCATCATGTACAGGGCCATCACACGGCCCCGCATGACGGGGTCGGTGGCCATCTGGACGCTGCTGTTGGCGGTGACGTTCACCGTCATGCCGAAGATGCCGATCGGGACCATGAGCAGGGCGAACAGCCACAGGGAGGGGGCGAGCGCGGCCACGATCTCCATCGTGCCGAAGGCCACCGCCCCCGCGACCAGCACCCGCATCCGGGCCGTACCGCGCCGGGCCGCGAGCAGCGCGCCCGTCAGGGAGCCGACCGCCATGAGCGTGTTGAAGAGGCTGTAGGAACCCGCGCCCGCGTGGAAGACGTCGTCGGCGAAGGCGGACAGATAGACGGGGAAGTTGAAGCCGAAGGTGCTGACGAACCCGGCGAGGACGATGGGCCAGATCAGCTCCTGGCGCCCCGCGACATAGCGCAGCCCCTCCCGCAGCTGGCCCTTGCCGCGCGGGGCGCGCTCGACGGCGTACAGCTCACGCGCCCGCATCAGCAGCAGTCCGGTGATGGGCGCGACGAAGGACAGTCCGTTGGCGAGGAACGCCCAGCCGGTGCCGACACCGGTGATCATCAGGCCGGCGACGGCGGGGCCGACCAGCCGGGCCGACTGGAAGTTCGCGGAGTTCAGGCTGACGGCGTTCTGCAGCTGGTCCGGGCCGACCATCTCGGAGACGAAGGTCTGGCGGGCCGGGTTGTCCACGACCGTGGCGAGGCCCACCGCGAGGGCCGCGAGGTAGACGTGCCAGACCTGGACCTGTCCGGTGAGGGTGAGGACGGCGAGCGCGACACCGGTGAGCGCCATCGAGGTCTGCGTCACGAGGAGCGTACGGCGCTTGGGCAGCCGGTCCACGAGGACGCCGCCGTAGAGGCCGAGGAGCAGCATCGGCAGGAACTGCAGGGCCGTCGTGATGCCGACGGCGGTGGCGGAGCCGGTGAGGCTGAGCACCAGCCAGTCCTGGGCGATGCGCTGCATCCAGGTGCCGGTGTTGGAGACGACCTGGCCGAGGAAGAAGAGGCGGTAGTTCCTGACCTTGAGCGAGCTGAACATCGAGGACTTGCGGGGCTCGGGGGCGGGCGGGGAGTAGTCGGTGTCTGGTGCGGGGGCGGAAGCTGCTCCGGATCCCGTACTCAAAAGGGTTCGCCTCCTAGTGGCTGTTGCTTACAGATGTGCGAGCTTCTCCAGCACGGGGGCGGCGGCACGCAGTTTCGCCCACTCGTCCTCGTCGAGGCCCTCGACCAGGGTGGCCAGGAAGGCGTTGCGCTTGCGGCGGCTCTCTTCGAGCATCGCCTCGGCCTGCTCGGTCTTCGTGACGACCTTCTGGCGCCGGTCCTCGGGGTGCGGCTCCAGCCGGACCAGTCCCTTGGCCTCCAGCAGGGCCACGATGCGGGTCATCGACGGCGGCTGGACGTGCTCCTTGCGGGCGAGCTCACCGGGGGTGGCCTTGCCGCAGAGGGAGAGGGTGCCCAGCACCGACATCTCGGTGGGGCTCAGTGACTCGTCGACCCGCTGGTGCTTGAGCCGACGCGACAGCCGCATCACGGCGGAGCGCAGAGAGTTCACGGCGGCAGCGTCGTCGCCATGGGTAAGGTCCGACATGTTCTTTAGCGTAACTCATTACTCTGACTAAAGACCACCCGGCGCACTATCACTCATCCGGGTGATCCGGTGGCGGAACGTGACCCGCCGCACCGTCGCGTGCGGCAACCCTCGTGTCCATGGGGACCAGCGTGCTCAGCCTGCGGATAGACCACGAGCTGCTCGAACGACTCAAGGAGCATGCGGCGAAAAGAGGAATGAGCGTCCAGGACTATGTCGTCCGGACGCTCATCCGCGATGACTTCGACGAACGGTTCCAGTCCGCCGTCGACGAGACCGACAAGTTCTACGGGCGCACGTGAGTCGGCCCAGGTGAACGGGCCTACGTCAGCCCCAGCGCCGGCATCAGGTAGTAGAAGGCGAAGACCGCCGCCACGACGTACATCGCGACCGGCACCTCACGCCCCCGCCCGGCGGCCAGGCGCAGCACCGCGAAGGTGATGAAGCCCATGCCGATGCCGTTGGTGATCGAGTAGGTGAACGGCATCATCACCATCGTCACGAAGGCCGGGATCGCGATCGTGTAGTCGGCCCAGTCGATCTCCTTGACGGAGTTCGCGAGGATCAGGAAGCCGACCGCGAGCAGGGCCGGGGTGGCCGCCTGCGACGGGACCATGGTGGCGATGGGCGTCAGGAACAGCGCGACACCGAAGAGGGCACCGGTGACGACGTTCGCGAAGCCCGTGCGGGCGCCCTCGCCGACGCCGGCCGTGGACTCCACGAAGGCCGTGGTGGCCGAGGAGGAGCTGGCACCACCCGCGGCGACCGCGACGCCGTCCACGAACAGGACCTTGTTGATGCCCGGCATCTGCCCCTGGGCGTCGGTCAGCTTCGCCTCGTCGCTGACGCCCATGATCGTGCCCATGGCGTCGAAGAAGCAGGAGAGCAGGACCGTGAAGACGAAGAGCGTGCCGGTCAGCGCGCCGACCTTGTCGAAGCCGCCGAAGAGGCTGAACTGGCCGATCAGCCCGAAGTCGGGGCTGGCTACCGGGTTGCCGGGCCACTTCGGGGTCGTCAGGCCCCAGGACGGTACGTTCGCGACCGCCTCGATGACGACGGCGAGCACGGTCATCGTCACGATCGAGATGAGGATCGCGCCGGAGACCTTGCGGACGATCAGCGCGAGGGTGAGCAGCGCCCCCAGGATGAAGACCAGGACCGGCCAGCCGTCGAGGTGACCGTCGGCGCCGAGCTGGAGCGGGACCGTCGTGTGGGCCGCGTCCGGGATGCGGGAGACGAAGCCGGAGTCGACGAGGCCGATCAGCATGATGAACAGGCCGATACCGATGGAGATGGCCTTGCGCAGGCTGTAGGGCACGGCGTTCATGACGCGCTCGCGCAGTCCGGTGGCGACGAGCAGCATGACCACGAAGCCGGCCAGCACGACCATGCCCATGGCGTCCGGCCAGGACATACGGGGTGCCAGCTGGAGGGCGACGACCGAGTTCACGCCGAGACCGGCGGCGAGCGCGATCGGTACGTTGCCGATGACGCCCATCAGCAGGGTGGTGAACGCCGCTGTCAGGGCCGTCGCGGTGACCAGCTGTCCGTTGTCCAGCTGATGGCCGTAGATGTCCTTCGCGCTACCGAGGATGATCGGGTTCAGCACGATGATGTACGCCATCGCGAAGAAGGTGGCGAAACCGCCGCGGATTTCGCGGGACAGGGTGCCCCCGCGTTCGGAGATCTTGAAGAAGCGGTCGAGTGTGCCGTGGGCGGGCATGCTTTTGTTGTTTCCTACGATGAGAAGTGGTCAGACATAAACCGTTTCAGTATGAACATATGAAGCCGGGATCGGCCATCTCCGCGCGTAGATCCGCATGGTTCCGTTCGCCTCGTAAGCTGTCCCCCATGGCCGCATTCTTTTCGGGAACCCCCAAGCACGAGGCGCCGGAGCCCCTGGAAGGGCCCGTGGTCGCGACCATCGTCGGCGGCACGATCATCTGGTTCGTCCTCTTCCTCGTGCAGCTGCCGTTCTACGGCTGGTTCGCCGACCGCGACGCCACCTGGTGGGTGTGGACCTGCCTGGCCGGCGCCGGCCTCGGCCTCATCGGCATCTGGTACGTCCGCAGGCGCGACGCGGCACTCAAGCGCGCGGCGGCCGACGCCGCGGAGCCCCGGGAGACCGCGGGCGAGCCCCAGTCGTCCTGAGGTGCCGCGCCCTACAACCAGGGCACGACCACGGCACGACACCGGTCCTCCCCAAGTCGGAACTTCCGCCCACTCAACGGGTGAAGCCGTAAATCCGCACGTACCGTCGATTGCATGACGCATACCGACGCGGGCGCCGAAGTGGACAGCTCTGTGCATCCCGTGCCCGTCCCGGTGGCGAAGGGCGGGCTCACCGCGGCAGAGGTGGCCGAGCGGGTCGCGCGGGGGCAGGTCAACGACGTACCGGTGCGCAGCAGCCGGTCGATGGCCGAGATCGTCCGCGCCAACGTGTTCACCCGGTTCAACGCGATCATCGGCGTGCTCTGGCTGGTCATGCTGTTCGTCGCGCCGATCCAGGACAGCCTGTTCGGCTTTGTGATCCTCGCCAACACCGGCATCGGGATCATCCAGGAGTGGCGGGCGAAGCAGACCCTCGACTCGCTCGCGGTGATCGGCGAGGCGCGGCCCACGGTGCGGCGGGACGGGACCACCGGCGAGGTCAGTACGTCCGAGATCGTGCTGGACGACCTGATAGAGATCGGGCCGGGCGACAAGGCCGTCGTGGACGGGGTGTGCGTCGAGGCCGACGGGCTGGAGATCGACGAGTCACTGCTCACCGGCGAGGCCGATCCGGTCGTCAAACGGCCCGGCGACCAGGTGCTGTCCGGCAGTTTCGTGGTCGCGGGCGGCGGCGCCTTCCAGGCCACCAAGGTCGGCCGCGAGGCCTACGCCGTGCAGCTCGCCGAGGAGGCGTCCCGCTTCACCCTCGTCCACTCCGAGCTGCGCTCCGGCATCTCCACCATCCTCAAGTACGTGACATGGATGATGATCCCGGCCGCGATCGGCCTGATCGTCACCCAGCTGTTCGTGAAGAACAAGGACCTGGACGACTCGATCGCCCGGACCGTCGGCGGGATCGTGCCCATGGTCCCGGAGGGGCTGGTGCTCCTCACCTCCGTCGCCTTCGCGATCGGTGTCATCCGGCTCGGCCGCAAGCAGTGCCTGGTGCAGGAACTCCCCGCCATCGAGGGCCTCGCCCGCGTCGACACGGTCTGCCTGGACAAGACCGGCACCCTCACCGAGGGCGGCATGGACGTCACCGAGCTGCGGCCCCTGGGCGGCAGCGACGAGGACTACGTACGAAAAGTGCTCGGCGCCCTCGGCGATTCCGACCCCCGCCCGAACGCCTCCCTCCAGGCCGTGATCGACGCCTACCCGGACGACGCCGAGGACTGGCGCTGCACCGAGTCGCTGCCCTTTTCCTCCGCCCGCAAGTACAGCGGCGCCACCTTCAGCGAGGGCAACGGCGAGACCGGCACCTGGCTGCTCGGCGCCCCCGACGTACTCCTGTCCGCTGATGATGCCGCCCTGGCCGAAACCGATCGCCTCAACGAGCAGGGCCTACGGGTGCTGCTGCTTGCCCGGGCCCGCCGCGACCTGGACGATCCCGAGGTCGCCGAGGGAGCCGAGCCGGCCGCCCTCGTCGTACTGGAACAACGGCTGCGGCCCGACGCCGCCGACACCCTGCGCTACTTCGCCGAGCAGAACGTCCGGGCCAAGGTGATCTCCGGGGACAACGCGGTGTCGGTCGGCGCGGTGGCGAACAAGCTGGGCCTGACCGGTACGACGGTCGATGCGCGCCGGCTCCCCCGCGACGTGGACGGGATGGCGACGGCGCTGGACGACGGCACGGTGTTCGGGCGGGTCACCCCGCAGCAGAAGCGGGACATGGTGGGCGCGCTGCAGTCCCACGGGCACACCGTCGCGATGACGGGGGACGGTGTGAACGACGTCCTCGCCCTCAAGGACGCCGACATCGGGGTGGCGATGGGCTCGGGGTCGGAGGCGACCCGGGCCGTCGCGCAGATCGTGCTGCTGAACAACAGCTTCGCGACGCTGCCGTCGGTGGTCGCCGAGGGCCGCAGGGTCATCGGCAACATCACGCGGGTGGCGACGCTGTTCCTGGTCAAGACGGTCTACTCGGTGCTGCTCGCGCTGCTGGTGGTGTGCTGGCAGGTGGAGTACCCCTTCCTCCCCCGCCACCTCACCCTCCTGTCCACGCTCACCATCGGCGTCCCCGCCTTCTTCCTGGCCCTCGCGCCCAACAAGGAGCGCGCGAAACCCCATTTCGTACGGCGGGTCATGCGGTACGCGATCCCGGGCGGACTGGTGGCCGCGGTGGCGACCTTCGGGACCTACCTGATCGCCCGTCACTACTACACGGGCGAGGGCGCGTTGGACGCCGAGACGAGCGTCGCCACCCTGACGCTCTTCCTGATCTCCATGTGGGTCCTGGCGATCATCGCCCGCCCCTACACCTGGTGGCGCCTGGCCCTGGTGGCCGCGATGGGCCTCGGCTTCCTGCTGGTCCTGGTCGTCCCCTGGCTGCAGGAGTTCTTCGCCCTGCGGTTGGTGGGGGTGACGATGCCGTGGATCGCGGTGGGAATCTCGGTGGGAGCGGCGGCCACCCTGGAGCTCACCTGGAGATGGGTGGACCGCCGCTTCCCGGCGTAGCCGAGGGCGTTGCCTACTGGACGTCGATGAAGTCGCCCGTGGCGGTGGCCGCCGGGGTCGTGGTCGTGCCCGCGAAGGTGTAGCGGAAGTAGCCGTCCACGGAGGCGGTGACCGTGGTCTTCAGCTCGCCCGTGGCGTTGGTCTTGATGGTCTTGACCGTGGTGTAGGTGTTGCTGTCCTTCTTGCGGAACTGCAGGTTCACGGGCTGGCTGACGTAGCCGTTGTAGGTGCCGCGGTCCCAGTTGGCGCGGGAGAGCTTGCCGGTGACCGTGATGGGCTTGCCCTTCTTGACCGGCTCCGGCGCGGCGTTGACCGTCAGCTTGGAGTAGCGCTGGACCAGCGTGGTGGCGAGGCCGTCCTGCTTCTTGTAGCCGACCTTGGTGATGTCGAAGGGCTCGTCGCCGCCGGGCTTCTGGCCGTTGAAGGCGGTGGCCTCCGCGGCGGCCCTCCAGGTCCCGGCGTCGGTGTTGATGAGCTCGTGGGAGCCCGGGTAGACGTCGATGGTGCCCTTGCAGTCGGCGGTGGTCGCCGAGGTCGCGGTGCACTTGGCCGGCTTGTTGCCGTAGAGCATGTTGTCCGGTGCGGTGGAGGAACCCCGGTAGATGATCGGGTCGGTGATGAAGTCCGCGGCGGTGATCTTGACGTCGGCGCCGTGGGTCATCGTGTACGTCACCGTGGTGGAGACGTGGTTGGTCGTGCCGACCTTGACCGCCTTGGCGATCTTGAAGTTGGAGAAGGAGACGTCCAGGGCGTACGGCTGGTCCTCCGCGGCCGCGGCCCGGCCGGACTCGGCCTGCGCGGCCTGGCGGACCTTCGCGACGGCCGCGCGGTAGGAGACGGCGGAGTCGTCGGCCTGCGCGGCAGGCACGGCGAAGGCGGAGAGGGCCAGGGCGCCGGAGAGAGCGGAGACGGCGGCCACGGTGGCTCTGTTGCGCATGCGTTCCCCTGATACGGAAAGGGGCCCCGCTGGTCATCGCTCGCTGCACTGGCGGTCGCGTCGGGGCCCGGGTGATCGTGGGACCTGTTGGCCCATGTGATCAGATGCGCGGCGCGGGGTTCCGGGTTGTGCCGGAGCCGGGGAAATTAAGTGAGCTGCGTCACGAACTCCCGGTGGAGGCCGAGGAGTTCATGACGCAGCCCGCAGTGCGCCTGCCGTACTACCTACTGCTTACTGCCTACTGCACGTCGACGAAGTCACCCGTGGCGGTGGCCGCCGGGGTCGTGGTCGTGCCCGCGAAGGTGTAGCGGAAGTAGCCGTCCACGGAGGCCGTGACCGTCGTCTTCAGCTCACCGGTCGAGTTCGTCTTGATGGTCTTGACCGTGCTGTAGGTGGTGCTGCCCTTCTTGCGGAACTGCAGCTTCACCGGCTGGCCGACATAGCCGTGGTACTTGTTGTCCTCCCAGTTGGCCCGGGAGAGCTTGCCGGTGACCGTGATGGTCTTGCCCTTCTTCACCGGCTCCGGCGAGGCGTTCACCGTCAGCTTGGAGTAGCGCTGGACCAGCGTGGTGGCGAGGTCGCCCTTGTCGGCGAACCCGACCTTGGTGATGTCGAAGGTCTCGGCGTTCGGGTCCTGGCCGTTGAACGCGATGGCCATCGCCCCGGCCTTCCAGCCGCCGGCGTCGGAGTTGATGAGCTCACCGTCGCCCGGGTACACGTCGATCGTGCCGGTGCAGTTGGCCGTGGTCGCCGAGGCCGGTGTGCAGGTGCCGTAGTCGATGCCGAACAGCACGTTGTCCGGAGTGTCGAAGGCGCCCTTGTAGATGTACGGGTCGCTGTAGAAGTCCTCGGCGGTGACGTCGACGTCCGCACCGTGGGTCATCGTGTACGTCACCTTGGTGGAGACGTGGTTGGTCGTGCCGACCTTGACCGCCTTGGCGATCTTGAAGTTGGAGTAGGCGACGTCCAGGGCGTACGGCTGGTCCTCCGCGGCGGCGGCTGCGGTGCTGAGGGCGCTCCTGCCGGAGGCGGCCTGCGCGGCGTGCGCGGCCTCACGGATCTTCGCGACGTCCGCGCGGCTCACGGCGTCGTCGGCGGCCTGCGCGGCCGGCACGGCGAGAGCGGACAGGGCCAGGGCGCCGGAGACGGCGGCCACGGTGACTCGTATGCGCATGTGTTGTTCCCCTGGAGAAGGAGGGAGAAGGAGGAAGGGGGAGCGAACCGCCCGGCCCCGGAGAGAACCGGGACCGGGCGGCGCGGAAAAGCGGGACCTGCTTACTGCACGTCCTTGCTGCTCGTCCTTACTGCACGTCGATGAAGTCACCCGTGGCGTTGACCGCCGGGGTGGTCGAGGTGCCCGCGAAGGAGTAGCGGAAGTAGCCGTCGACCGACGCGGTGACCGTCGTCTTCAGGTCGCCGGTGGAGTTGGTCTTGATGGTCTTGACCGTGCTGTAGGTGGTGCTGCCCTTCTTGCGGAACTGCAGCTTCACCGGCTGGGTGGAGTAGCCGTTGTAGGTGCCGCGGTCCCAGTTGGCGCGGGTCAGCTTGCCGGTGACCGTGATGGTCTTGCCCTTCTTCACCGGCTCCGGCGAGGCGTTGACCGTCAGCTTCGACAGACGCTGGACCTGGAAGGTCTTGGCGTTGTCCTTCTGGACGTAGTCGGCGTCGTTGCCCGCCGCGATCGCCCAGACCTTCCAGCTGCCGGCCACGCTGTTGATCAGGTTGGCCGCCGGCTCCAGGTCGAAGGTGGACTTGCAGTTCGACGTCGTGGCGTTGACCACCGTGCAGGTGGCACGGCCGTCGCTGCTGTTGGCCACGGCGCCGGAGTCGGAGCTGTCGATGTCCGCACCGTGGTACAGGATCGCCTGGGCCCAGTCGACGCCCGAGGCGTCCTTGACGGTGAAGGAGACGGTGATGGTCTTCTTCGCGGTCGCCCCGACGACCGCCGCCTTGCCACCGTTCACCACGACGTTCGAGATCGCCGTGTCGCCGTGGATCTCGTCGGCCTGCGCGGCCGGAACGGCGACGACGGAGAGAGCCAGGGCGCCGGTCAGGACGCCGAGGGTGGCACGCATGCGCATGTATTTTCCCCACAAGTGATCAGGGAGTCTGTTGACTCACTGATCAGATTCGCGGCCCATGCGAATGGTTGTACGGTCCGTGAAAAATTTGTGCGGGAGTTACCGGGGAGGTTTCAGTCGAACCACCGGTCCCGCGCCAGCTCCGCCGTCCGCGACGGATCCTCCAGCAGCGCCGCCACCTCGAACCGCCGCGGCCACTGCCCCGCCGCCCAGGCCAGCCCGGCGGCCACGCCCTCCAGGGTGGACGCGTGCAGCACACCGTCGTTCGTCAGCCGCCAGTCGATCTCCACGCCGTCCACGACGAGCTCCTCGTGCTCGACGTACGACTCGGGCGTCCGCGCCCCCAGCAGCACCCGCACCGGCTCCGGTACGTCGTGCTCGGTGCCCTCGGAGTCGACGTCCCCGGTGACGGACTCGCTCAGCCGCCGCACCTGGAACAGTTCGGCCAGCTCGGCGGCGCGCGCGGGCCGCACCGGCAGCAGCGGCACGCCCTCCGTGAAGGGCAGCAGGTCAGGGGAGTCCACGACCACGGCGTCCGCCGCGTCCACGACCTCGACCCGGCCGTCGATGACGGCCCGCAGCTCGTCCGGCAGGGTCACCTGCTCGGGGTCGAGTTCGGCGAGGGCGCCGTACAGGGCGTGCAGTTGGGCGGCGGACACCTCCCGCTCCGGGTCGGCCAGGCGGTCCAGCAGCTCGGCGGCGCCGCCCGGCTCGTCCAGCAGCGCGGCGACGGACGTCCGCACGCCCAGCGCCCGCAGCACCTGCTCGTCGTCGAAGCCGGTCGCGTCGGCCTCGTCGTACAGGCCGCGCAGGAGCGGGTCGCCACCGGAGGCCAGCAGACCCGCCGGGCGGCGGCCGTCCAGCACCGGGTTCCCGCGCAGCCACCAGGCCGTGTACGGCCGCACGACCTCGTGTGTGCCGTCCGGGAGCAGGACCCGAACCTGCTGGGTGAGCGCGTCCCGCAGCGGCGGCTGGGCGAGCAGCGCGAGGGCCTGCGGCCACTTGTCTTCGTCCACCAGGTCCAGATCGCGTACGGCGATGAGCTCGGTGGCGACCGGCGGTACGGGCGTGTCCGGGAAGCGGTCGAGGATGTCCTCGCTCCAGACGTCCACGGCGTCCAGCAGACCGGCGTCGTCGGGCTCGGCGAAGTCCCCTTCGCGGGGCTCCAGTTCGTCCGGGTCGAGGACGACGTCGGTGGCGCGGACGAGCGCGAAGTTGGCGAGGACGCCACAAGCGGCGAGCGGTCCCTCGCCCCACTTGTCGGCCAACTCACCGTCCACGGCGGCCAGTTCACCGTCCCGCATGACCTGGTGGAAGGAGCTTCCGGGGAAGACGAGCTCACCGGCCGGTGCCGGTTCCCCCTCCTCGTCGGGCAGCGCGAGGGCACCGAGCCACGGCTCGTCACCGGGCTCCAGGCCCGCGTCCCGCACGAGCGCGAGCACGGTGTCGGCGAGCTCCTCGGCGTCGGGGGCGTCCTCCTCCCAGTTCACGCCGCCGTCGTCGTCCAGGGAGGCGGCGACGGCGGCCCGCACCTGGGGCGTGGTGAGGACGGCGCGGGGTGTGGCCGGCAGGGCGCCGAGCTTCTCCAGGAGCGGGTGCGCGGCGTCGGGGTGGGCGACCTTGAGGCCGAGGCGGGCGAGGACCTCGGGGTCGACGGGGGCGCCGTCGGAGGTGGGCAGCAGGATCTGACGAGGCCCGATGCTCGTCCGCCCGTCGGCCAGCGGCACCGGCAGCCCCGACAGCCGGTCCGGGTCGACCCCGGCGAGGCTGTCGTAAAGCCGACGCCACCAGCCCGGCGCCTTCTCCAGCCCGGCGAGACGGTCGACGGCGTCGGTGAGCGGGACGCGGGCGACACCCAGGGTGCGCAGCTCCACGCGCCGTTCCAGCCCGGCGGGCAGCAGCGTGGGCAGCACCTCGGCCAGCACCCGCACCGTGTCGGCCCCGGCGCCCTCGACCACCTCGGCGTCACGCGGCCGCAGCGACTCGGGCAGCTCGGAGTCGTGCTCGCCCAGCTCTCCGGCGGGCTGCGGGAAGGCCGAATGAGCCGGCGGGAGAAACGAGGTACGGGGCAGCCGGTCGAGGATCGCCTGGCGCAGGGCCCCGTCCAGTTCGCCCTTGCCGAGCGGGCCGGGCACGAGCCCGATGATGCCGTCGCTCACCGGACGCCAGTGGGCGAGCAGTTCGGCGTACGCGTCCGCCGCCCGCTGCACCAGGAAGTCGGTCAGCGGGCCGGGCGCGGCGTGGCGGCGGGCGGTGTCGAGGGGGAAGGAGGCGATGAGGAGAGCCGGGACGCCGAGGGCTTCGTCGCTCGGCGTCGGCGCGTGCAGGACGGGGGCGGTGCGGGGCCGGGCCGGGGTGCTGTCGGCGGCGTTGACGGGCACGGCCCAGGTCAGCGACCAGTGGGGGCGCAGCCGCTCCTCGACCGGGCGGTCGGCGAGGAGGTCGGGCGTGAGGGGGCCGTGGGCGGCGGCCGTACGCCAGTGGGTGACGCCGCCCCGGGAGTCCTCCACGACCGTGAAGGCGCCGTCGACCCGGCGGCGCAGCGTGCGCGGCGCGTCGTCGCCGACCTCGACCACGACCTCCTCCAGGCCGGGCAGGGCGAGGAGCAGCGCGTCGTCCACGGCCTGCAGCAGCCGCTCGGCGAGGTCCGCGGCGGGCGTGTCGCGCAACGGCAGGATGACGGCGGTGTCGTACGGATCCGGAGCGGTGCCCTCGGCGGCGAACGGCAGCCGCAGCAGCGGCACATGTCCGTCGCGCCGCCGGATCTCGTCGCCGAGCCCCGGGCTGTGCCGCGCGGTGTTGCCGGCCAGCTCCCGGCCCTCGGCGAGGGACCACCGCACGCCACCGTGCCGCCCGACCACGGCGGGCTCGTCGGTGACGGCGAGAACGGCGGCGAACCCGACGCCGAAGCGGCCCACGGAGGCGGTGTTGTCGCGCTTGGCGGAGGCGCGCAGGGTGGACAGCGACTCGACGCCGCCCGCGTCCAGCGGGGCACCGGTGTTGGCGGCGACGAGCACCCCGTCGCGCAGGGTGAGCCGGAGCCGCCCGGTGACGTTCGCCCTGGCTGCGGCGTCGGCGGCGTTCTGAGCGAGCTCGACCACGAGCCGGTCCCGGTACCCGCCGAGGACGAGATCCTCCTCGGCGTTGGCGTCCTCACGGAACCGGGCGGGACTGGTGGCCCAGGCGTCCAGGACCCCGCGACGCAGACGGGCCGTACCGAAGGGGTCGGCACCTTCGGCCGCTGGCCGCACGAACTTGCTCACGTTGACTCTCCTCATCGGCTGACGATGAAGGTACCGCCTGGGCAGGGCGGGTGCAGATCAGAGGGAGGCGGGGCGGGGGCGGGGCGAGCTGCCGGGAGGTGTCGAGGGCTGCCGGGGGGTGTCGAGTGTTGCCGGGGGCTGCTGGGGGCTGTCGGTCATCTGTCGGGGCCGTCAGTCGTCTGTCGGCGGCTGTCGGGCCGGTGTCAGTGGCTTGTCGGCGGGGCCCGGCACTTTCGGAGACGAGACGGCCACCGGAGCTCGCCGGAGCTCACGGTCGGCCCCGACCCCGAGGAGCCACCATGACCAGCCACAACCCCGCACCCACCCCCGTCACGATCATCGGCGCCGGACTCGGCGGCCTCACCCTGGCCCGCGTCCTGCACATCCACGGCATCCCGTCCACGGTCTACGAGGCCGAGTCGTCCCCGTCGGCGCGTGCGCAGGGCGGGCTGCTCGACATCCACGACTACAACGGCCAGCTCGCGCTCAAGGCGGCCGACCTGATGGACGAGTTCCAGGCCATCGTCCTGGAGGGCCGGCAGGCGATGCGGGTCCTGGACCCGGACGGAACCGTGCTGCTCGACAAGGCCGACGACGGCACGGGCGGACGCCCCGAGGCGCCGCGCGGTGAGCTGCGACAGATCCTGCTCGACTCGCTCCCGGACGGCACCGTCCGCTGGGGACACAAGGTCACTGGCACCCGTGCCCTCGGCGAGGGCCACCACGAGGTGACGTTCGCCGACGGCGGCACCGTCGTCACCGACCTGCTGGTCGGCGCGGACGGCGCGTGGTCACGGGTCCGGCCGCTGCTCACCACCGCCATACCCGAGTACGCCGGCATGTCGTTCGTCGAGACCTACCTGTTCGAGGCGGACACCCGGCACCCGGCCACCGCGAAGGCGGTCGGCGGCGGGATGCTGATCGCGCCCTCACCGGGTGCGGAGATCTTCGCCCACCGGGAGAGCGGCGACACCCTGCACGCCTACGTGGGGCTGTCCAAGCCGCTGGACTGGTTCGCCGACATCGACTTCACCGACCCCGTCGAGGCGACCGCGCGGATCGCGGCGGAGTTCGACGGCTGGGCACCGGAGCTCACCGCGCTGATCACCGAGACCGACACCGCGCCGGTACTGCGCTCCCACCACGCCCTGCCGACCGGGCTCCGTTGGGACCGGGTGCCGGGCGTGACCCTGCTCGGCGACGCCGCCCACCTCGCGGTCCCGAACGGCGAGGGCGCCAATCTGGCCATGCTCGACGGCGCCGAACTCGGCAAGTCCCTCGCCGCCCACCCCGGCGACATCGAGGCCGCGCTCACCGAGTACGAGCAGGCCATGTTCCCCCGCACCGAAGAGGCCGCCGCCTTCGGAGAAGAGGTCCACAACATCGACTCGCACGACAACACGGCCCAGGGCCTGATCGACAAGTTCAACGAATTCGAGAAGCGCCGGTCCTGAGAACCGTGATTATACCAGCAGCAAGGGGGCCACCACCCCACCCACCCAGACGGCAAACAAAATGGGGACGCCCACGGAAAACTGAACCACCACACCCAC
>NZ_JBHYJA010000026.1:19668-84566 GCF_042740355.1 Streptomyces sp. NPDC059010 | reverse complement strand
CCGCCCCGGCCGGCGACCTATAAATAAAACGTAGTTCCCCCCGGGGGGGGCCCACTCGACGGCTAGCTCCGCCCGGCCACGACACCGCGAGCGCACCCCCCCCCACGGATCATCATGTGGCCATGCCTGAGAACCGGTTCCCCGCAGCACCGACCGCGATACGACTCCCCGGCTACACGAAGGCCGACCAGGACGAAATCCTCGGCACCGGCGACGACCCCTTCGGCGTTGACGAGGCCGGCCTGACCTGGCTGCCCAAGGAAGAGCACTTCGGCATCAGACACGGCGACCGACTCGTTGCCCACGCCGGCCTGCTCCGGCTGCCCATCGCGATCGGGAACGCGGAGACAGAGGTGGTGGGCGTCGGCGGAGTGGCCGTCGCACCCGACGTACGGGGACAGGGGCTGGCCCGCCTCGTGATCACAGCGGCACTCGGCCACGCCAGGACCATGGGCCCTCAGCACGCCCTCCTGTTCTGCCGCCCACCCCTCGTCCCGCTGTACCAACGCCTCGGATGGCACCCGCTCGACACGGACGTACTCGTCGAACAACCCGAATCCCGCGTGGTGGCCATGCCATTGCGCACGATGGTGACACCGCTGCACGACAACGCGCGCTGGCCTTCCGGCCCGGTGCGGCTGCTCTCACTACCGATGTGAGGGGCTGATCCAGACGGGTCAGACGGGCGGGTCGGTGCGGAGGAGGCTGTACGTCACCACGTCCCGCCACGCGCCGTCCCGCCAGCCGATACCGCGCATCACGCCTTCACGGCTGAACCCGGCCTTCTCCAGCGCCCGCTGCTCGGCGATGTTGTCCACCTCGGTATCGGCCTCGATCCGGTGGACCGTGCTGTGCGCGAACAGATAGCGCGCGAGCAACCGGTGCGCCTCGGTGCCGTAGCCATGGCCGCGGGCCTGCGGCAGCAGCGCGATCCCCATCGTCCAGCAGTGGACCGCCGGTGTCGTCGGCCGACGCCGCCAGCTCACGAAGCCGAGCGGTTCGCTGCCGCGGACCACCATGAGCGCGCCGCCGTCCTCGCCGATCAGCTTGTTCTCCGCCCACCTCCGCCGGTACCGGCCCAGATCGAACCACCCGTACCACCCGAACTCACCTGCCACCGCCGGATCCTGGGTCACCTGCTCCAGCACCGCCAGGTCATCTTCGCCGACAGGCCGCAGCGCCGGTCGACCCGTCACAGCGCGGAGACGAAGCCGGTCCAGGCCTGCGGGGTGAGGGCGAGGCGGGGGCTGGTGTCGCGGAACTTGGAGTCGCGGACGTGGATGGTGCCCGGGGTGGGGGCGATCTCGACGCAGGACTCGCCGTCAGTGCCGCTGCTGTAGCTGCTCTTGAACCACGCCAGTTCGGAGGCGTCCCCGGCGGAGGCCTTGCGGATCATGTTTCTCCCAGCAATTGCTCGATGAAGGCCAGCGACTCCCGCGGTGAGAGAGCCTGAGCCCGGATGGTGCCATACCGCAGCTCGATGATGCGGAGCTGTTTCGGATCGGTGGTCGGCCGCCCGTTGAACGCACCATCGGAGCGCCCAACAGCCGTGCCATCCGGGAACTTCAGCAACTCGATCTTGCCATCCAGTCCGGGATGGGCGTCGGTGTTCGTAGGCATGACCTGGAGTGTGACGTTACGCAAACGCCCCACCTCCAGCAGACGTTCGAGTTGCCCTCGCCACACCATTGTGCCGCCGACCTGTCGGCGCAGCGGCGCCTCTTCTTGGACGAAGTGAACTGACGGAGCCGGGTCGCGTTCGAAGACCGACTGCCGGGCCAAGCGAGCGGCCACCATACGTTCCACGTCGTCGGGTGAGTACGGCGGTTGCGCTGCCTCAATCAAAGCCCGTGCGTGCTCGGGCGTCTGCAACAGGCCGTGGACGCTGTTGCACTCGTAGACGCCGATCTCGACCGCCTGGCCTTCCATCTTTCCCAGCGCCCGAACCTTCTTCGGGTACCGGACCTTCTTCACGTCCTCCCAAGCAGCGGAGAGGAGTCCACCCGCGTCCAAAACCTCGTCGGCCTTGTCCAGATACTCCTGGCGAGGAATCCGCTTCCCGCCCTCGATCTTGTAGACGAGGTCCTCCCCGTATCCCACCGCCCTCCCGAACTCACCGGCCCGCATCCCCACCGCCTCGCGCCGCAGCTTCAGTTGCCGCCCCACGGTCGCGATCACCGCCACGCCCCACTCGTCGTCCGGATCCACCTCCCAACCCGGCTCATCCGCCTCGGTCTTGAGCCGTACGCCGTCGCCGTCAACCGCAGTCATGCCCTACCCCTCCGTCGTACCGCCGCAGTGCAGCAGCGCCCTACCCGCACGCCGGTCTGGACAGCCTGGACACCCCTGGACAAGCACCCGACAGTCACCGTACGCACCCGCTGAGTCACTGTTCACATTACGCACGCCCGGCCACGCTGAGTGATGTGAATCAAGAAACCGCCGCCCTCACGACCCAACTCACCCACCTCACCCAACTCGACAACCCCATCCGCAACTTCAGCGTGCAACTGTCCCCCACGCCCCGCGGCGCCCACCTCGCCCGTCTCCTCGCCACCGAGCAACTCCGCAGCTGGGGCCTGCCGTTGGACCCGGCGGCGCACGTGGTCGCCGAGTTGGCGGCCAACGCGGTCCAGCACGGCCGTATCCCCGGACGGGACTTCCTGCTCCTGCTCTACGTCGTCGGCGACACCCTCCGTATCGAGGTCACGGACACATGCGGTGACCGCCTCCCGCACCCCCAACACCCCGCCCCCGAAACCGAGTCGGGCCGCGGACTGCTGCTCGTGGAGGCGTTCGCGGACCGCTGGGGATTCTCCGAGGGACCCGCGCCACGCAAGACCGTGTGGGCCGAGGTCACCGTCCCACCGGGCCCCAGGAACCCGTGCTCCGGTGCGGCGGGCGGCCTCCCTCAAGAACCAAGCCGGTGAAAGAACCCCACCAAACCCACCCCTCCCTCCCGCCCACGGCGCAAACTCACCCTCTCGGGTGAACATCACCAACTCGGCTGGATTTGGGACAGGTTGCCTGCCTTACGCTCGGCGCAACGCAACCGCAGATATGCCACAGACATACGACGGCCCCCGCCGGGACTGCAATCCCAATGCGAGGGCCTGACCACCAAGGAAGCTGGACCTTCCCGATGGATACCCAAAACCCTAGCGCGCCCACGCACCCCCAGTCCCGTATCGCGGGCAAGAACCACCCCCACGCGGGCGGCCTCATCCACGACAACGCCCGCCACACCACCCGCTTCACGGTCATCGGCAACCACCTGGCCCAGCACCCGGAACTGTCGGGCCTCGCTATCGGCCTGGCCGTCTACATCCAGTCGCTCCCCTCCGGCGCCCGAGTCGACATCAAGACCCTCGCCGCCCGCTTCCCCGAGGGCGCGACCCGTATCGCCGCCGCCTTACGCGAACTGGAAACCCACGGCTACCTGCGCCGCGAACGCAAACGCGTCCCCAACGGCCGCATCGTCACCCGCACGATCTCCTGCAACCAGCCCGGCAGCAGCCCCGCCCAGGACCACCCGGCCCCACCCCTCCTCCAGACGGCCGCCGACCTCCTCGCCGGGCTCCGCCACCACGACCCCCGCCTACTGCTCAGCGAGCGCGACACAGCCCACCTGGCCCCCGGCGTCGCCGCCTGGCTGGAACGGGACGTCACCCCCACCGCCGTACGCCACACCCTGACCACCGGCCTCCCACCCGGCCCCCTGTGCCGCCCGGCAGCCCTACTGGCCCACCGCCTCACCACCCAGCTACCGCCACCGCCCCCGTTCACCCCACCACCTGCGATCCGCCACCCGCTCCAGACCTGCGACGGCTTCGACCGCGCATTCCGCTCACCCGCCCCCGGTCGCTGCCGCGACTGCCGAACCAACCTCCTGGAGGCCGCCTAGCATGAAAGCGACGATCCTTGCCCCTGGGCACAGACCACGAGGAGCGAGCGCCATGACCATCGCCCCGGACAACGCGCGACAGGGCGCCTCCCACCGGTATCGGGCTATGCGGGACTTCGTCCAGTCCATGGACGACACCCTGCCCGGCAAATTCGAAGTCACCAAAGAAGGAATCGTCCACGACATGATGGCGCCCGTCGGTCCGCACGAGCTGACCACCCTGCATCTTCGGAAGCGCCTCGAAAAGGTGATGCCGGATGAGAATGTGGCCCACACGGGCGAACCCGACGTCGAGGACGCGTCCGAAGGCATCATGCGCCGTCCCGACGTGATGGTCATCGCCATGGCAGACATGTACGTCCCAGGGTCCTTCGATCCCCGAACGCTCATCGCCGCCATCGAGATCGTCTCCCGCTCCAACCCCGACAACGACTGGGTGAGCAAGGTACGCGACTACCCCCTGATCGGCATCCCCGTCTACGCGATCTTCGACCCCCGCACCGGAACCGGCGCCGTCCTCACCGACATCCACTCCACCCCCGACGGCCCCCGCTACGCGACCCGCAAGGACTTCATGTACGGCGAAGACGTCACCATCGCGGACTGGACGATCTCGACGGAGAACCTGCCCCGGTACAAGGCCGAGGGCCAAGCCGACGAGCGGACGACATCCTGACGATCCCTCCGTCCGACCACGGACCCGAGGTGCTTTCTCGCCTTCGGAGCCGAAGGGGCTGCCCAGGGAGCGAGCCGTGACCTCCGGCCTCCCCGACTGCATGATCCCGCCCAGGCCGAGCGGCTGGGAAGCGGACGACCTCGACCATCTCCCCCAGGCACCGCGGCACACCGAACTCATCGACGGAGCCCTGATTTTCAGGATTTCGCCGCAGCGGTCCTGGCACTCCCGGCTGGTGGAGAACCTGACCTTCGCCCTGCGGCAATCGGCCCCCGAGGGATTCGAGACCGAGCGCGAGATGACCGTCCGGCTCGACAAGAAGAGCCGCCCGGAGCCCGACATCCTGGTCACCACGGCCGCATACGACCCCGACCGCACCTGGTACGCACCCGCCGACGTCGCCCTGGTCATCGAGGTCGTCTCGGAGGAGTCGGCAGACCGTGACCGGTCCCTGAAGCCCTTCAAGTACGCACAGGCCAGAATCCCCCATTTCTGGCGCATCGAGGACGAGGCCGGCGTCCCCACCGTGCATACCTACGAGCTCGACACTATGACCAGCACGTACGTGGCCACCGGGATTCACCGTGAGCGTCTGAAGGCCGCCGTCCCTTTCCCGACCGACATCGACCTCAAGAACCTCGTGCCCTGAACCCTAGGAGTGCCCCAACTCCGCCGAATCCCCGTCCGCACCCACCGAGACCGACCCCGAGTCCGGTGCCGGGCGCAGGGGGAACGGGTCCACTCGGGTCTCGTCGATCACCGGGGGAGCCGGGCGGGGCGGCTTGGGCATCACTGCCGCCTCGGAGTGGCCTCCGCAGCCGTACGTCAGGGATACGACCCGGCCGTCCGCCGGGGAGAACTCGTTGGCGCAGACTCCGAAGGCCTGGCCCAGGGAGCCGCCGATGGGGCAGAGGAAGCCGCAGGTGACGCAGGAAGCGGGGGCGGCCTGGGCCATGGGGGTCTTCGCGCCGTACCCCTCCTCCCAGCGGTCCGCCGCGACGTGCAGGCCGTAGCGGGACAGGACGCGGGCGCGGCGCATGCCGAGCTCCTCCGCCACCGCCGCGATCGAGCCTCTCGACGGGGCCACCGGCAGGTTCGCGGGGGCGCCCGCCGTGACCTCCGCGTCCTCCGCCTCCACCAGCTCGGCCATCTCGTGCGAGACGGGCGCGTTCGGTACCGGCTCGTCCTCGCCCGAGTAGCCGGGCTCCAGCCGGAGGTCCTCGGCGTCCGTGGGGAGCAGATCGCCGGGGCCCATGTCGCCGGGGCGCAGACGCTCGCTCCAGGGCACCCACTCGGGGGCGAGGAGCGCGTCCGGGCCGGGGAGGAGGACCACCTCGTCCAGCGTCACGAATTTCGCGCGCGACGCCCTGGCCACCGTCACCGCCCAGCGCCAGCCGCGGTACCCGAGCTCCTTGCACTCGAAGAAGTGCGTGACAACACGGTCGCCCTCTGAGGCCAGACCCGCGTGCTCGCCCACGACGCCGGGCGCGGCGGCCTCCTCGGCGGCGCTGCGGGCGAGGTCGACCGCCTCGGCGCACAGACGGTCGGGGGTGCGGCTTCGCGTTGTCGCTGCGCTCACAGGTATCGCTTCTCTCCTACGCCGTCTCTCGGGTGCGGTTGCCTTGAGGCGGTCGAGCGGACGGAGCGGACCTGTGGGCCGCGTCGACGTCCGCGTCCGAATCGCGCTCGGGCGCACCTACGTCATCCATTGTGCGGGATGGCTGAGATACGCACGCTACCTGTTCGCGAGCGCTGGGCCTACACCGACGGCCCTTTCAGCGTGCGCGGCGGCCGATGGAACCCGTGCCTCCGACCCGACAGTTGCCCCGCACCGGGCCGGGACCCTGCGCATAACCTGCCCCCCATACGCGCCGTAACCGCACTACGCACCCCCATCTCGGGGCACTATTGCGTCGTGGCGACCGCACGGCCGCCCCAAGGAGCCACCGGTGTCGGTGGGGCCAAGGGGGGCCGGAAAAGAGGTGGCGGAACGGGCCGGATCGGCGGCTCCCTCCGCGCGGTGGGCCGCGCCCTGCACTTCCCGTTCACCGGCACCGCCCGCGGTATCCGCCGGGCCACCCACGCCCAGGGCGCCGGCGAGTCCGGCCTCGGCAAGCTGATCGAGCTCCACGGGGTGAACGGCGCCGGGGACATGATGATCACCGTCGCGCTCGCCTCGACCGTCTTCTTCTCCGTACCGACCGACGAGGCCCGCGGGCGCGTCGCGCTCTACCTGGGCATCACCATGGCGCCGTTCACGCTGCTCGCGCCCGTGATCGGCCCGCTCCTGGACCGTCTCCCGCACGGCCGCCGCGCCGCGATGGCCGGCGCGATGCTGGCGCGGGCGCTGCTCGCCCTGGTCCTGTCCAGCGCGGTCGTCAGCGGCGACCTCCAGCTGTATCCGGCCGCCCTCGGGGTGCTGGTCGCCTCCAAGGCGTACGGCGTGGTGAGAAGCGCCGTCGTGCCCCGGCTCCTGCCACCCCGCTTCTCCCTGGTGAAGGCCAATTCCCGGGTCACCCTGGGCGGGCTGCTCGCCACCGGCATCGCCGCGCCCATCGGGGCGGGGCTCCAGGCGATCGGGCCGCGCTGGCCGCTCTACGGCGCCTTCGTGATCTTCATCGCGGGGACGTTCCTGTCCTTCTCGCTGCCGCACAAGGTCGACTCGGCCAAGGGCGAGGACACCGCGCTGCTGGCCGCCGACGAGCAGCATCTGCACGGGCCGCACCGGCAGCCCGTCAAGCGGCCCGGACTGCGCACGGTCGGCATCGCCGTCACCCATGCGCTCGGCGCCAACGCCGCCATCCGCTGTCTGACCGGCTTCCTGATCTTCTTCCTCGCGTTCCTGCTGCGCGAGCACCCGATGTCCGGCCAGAGCGCCGCCGTGTCGCTCGGCATAGTCGCCGTCGCGGCCGGTGTCGGCAACGCGCTCGGTACGGCGGTCGGGGCGTGGCTCAGATCCCGGTCGCCGGAGATCATCATCGTGACCGTCGTCGGCTTCGTGCTGGGCGTGGCGATCACCGCCGCGATCTTCTTCGGCTCGCTCCTGGTGGCCTTCCTCGCGGCGGTCGCCGGGTTCGCGCAGGCGCTGGCCAAGCTGTCGCTGGACGCGCTGATCCAGCGGGACGTGCCGGAGCTGGTCCGTACGTCGGCGTTCGCGCGCTCCGAGACGCTGCTGCAGGTGGCGTGGGTGCTCGGCGGCGCGATCGGCATCGTGCTGCCGCTGAACGGCTCGCTGGGCCTGCTGGTGGGGGCGGGGATCGTCGCCGTCGGGTGGCTGACCACAGCCAAGGGCCTGATCGGCTCTGCCAGGCACGGCGGCCACGCCCGGCCGCGGGTGGAGTGAGAGCCTCTGAACGCCGCTCTCGGCCCCGCGTGACATACGGCACGCCGCCCCCACGTAGAGAGAGCGTCAGCCCCGCCCTATAGCCTTCGCCCATGACCACGCTGCAATCCGTTGTGCGACGCCGCCGCGCCGTCGCCGCCGCCGGCGCCGTTTCCGCCGGACTGCTCGTCCTGTCGGCCTGCGACAAGCCGACGCCGCTGGCCACGGTGACCGTCGGTACGTCCTCGGTCCACTCGGAGGCGACCTGCGGTGGTGAGGGCGACTCCCTGAAGACCGCCGACCTGGCGAAGTGCCTGAAGGACAAGGGCATCGAGTCCATCAAGGTGGACCCCGACGACACCGTCCGCTTCGGCGTCGACCCGGAGATCGCCGACGAGGGCTGGACCATCCTCATGAACGGCCAGCCGCTCACCGACTCCAGCACCAAGACCTACCGCACCATCCCGGGCAGCGTGTTCTTCAACGCCCAGTACGGCGCCAGCGGCGACTCGACGCTGGTGTCGATCAAGGAGGGCGAGCAGGACGTGACGGGGCTGTGGACCTTCAAGCTCAAGAAGGACGCCTGACCACGTCCGCTGTACGGGTCCTCGTGGCCACCGCGGTCCCCGCCGAGCGGGACGCGGTGGCTCGGGTGCTCGGGCGCCCCGGCATCGAGGTGATCGCCGCCGGTGTGGGCCCGGCCCTCGCCGCGGCGTCCACCGCCACGGCCCTCACCACGGCCGCCCTGGACGGCGCCCCCTACGGTCTGGTCGTCTCGGCCGGGATCGCCGGCGGCTTCGCGCCGCATGCCCCCGTCGGCTCGCTGGTCGTCGCCGACGAGATCACGGCGGCCGACCTCGGCGCGGAGACCCCCGACGGCTTCCTGCCGGTCACCGAGCTGGGCTTCGGCACCGTCACCCACCGTCCGCCCGAAGCACTCGTACGAGAGGTGGCGGCCGCCACCGGCGCGCGCCCCGGCGCCGTCCTCACCGTGTCCACGGTGACCGGCACCGCCGTCCGCGCCGCCCGGCTGCGCGAGCGCCACCCCACCGCCCTCGCGGAGGCCATGGAGGGCTTCGGCGTCGCCGAGGCCGCGACCGCACACCGCACACCGGTGCTGGAGCTGCGCGCGATCTCCAACCCCGTGGGCCCGCGCGACCGCGCCGCCTGGCGCATCGGCGACGCGCTGGCGGCCCTCGCCGAGGCCTTCGGGAAGCTCGCACCCGTCCTGGAGAGTTGGCAACCGCATGACCGGTGAACAGCAGCGACAGCCCTTGAAGATCGCGTACTCGCCCTGCCCCAACGACACGTTCGTCTTCGACGCCCTCGCCCACCACCGGGTGCCGAGGGCGCCCGCGCTGGACGTGACCTTCGCGGACATCGACATCACCAACGGCATGGCCGAGCGTGGCGAGTTCGACGTACTGAAGGTGTCGTACGCCGTGCTGCCGTACGTCCTCGACGAGTACGCGCTGCTGCCGTGCGGCGGTGCGCTGGGCCGGGGTTGCGGGCCGCTGGTGCTGACGCGGGAGGCGGACATCGACCTCACGGGCCGTACGGTCGCGGTGCCGAGCGAGAAGTCGACGGCGTATCTGCTGTTCCGGCTGTGGGCCGCGGACACCCTCCCCGGCGGGGTCGGCGAGATCGTCGTTCTGCCGTTCCACGAGATCATGCCGGCCGTGCGGGACGGGAAGGTCGACGCGGGTCTCGTCATCCACGAGGCGCGCTTCACGTACCAGAACTACGGGCTGCACAAGCTCGCCGACATGGGCGAGCACTGGGAGCACTCCACCGGGCTGCCCATCCCGCTGGGCGCGATCATCGCCAAGCGGTCACTGGGCGCGGGGACGCTGACGCGGCTGGCCGACTCGATCCGTACGTCGGTGCGGGCCGCGTGGGACGATCCCGAGGTCTCCCGGCCGTATGTCATGGAGCATGCGCAGGAGATGGACCCGGGCGTCGCGGACCAGCACATCGGGCTGTACGTCAATGAGTTCACGCACGATCTCGGCGTGGACGGCTATGCGGCGGTGCGGGGGCTCCTCACACGTGCGGCGGCCGAGGGACTGGTACCGCCCCTCGGCCCGGATGCGCTGGATTTCCCTTAAGGATTCAAGGGCCTATACGTCGAGTTGGTCGGCGACCGCCCGCAACAGACCGGCGATCTTCTTGCCTGCGGCTTTCTCGGGGTAGCGGCCTCGCTCCAGCATCGGCGTGATGTTCTCCAGGAGGGTCGTCAGATCCTGGACGATGGATGCCAGCTCGTCCGGCTTCTTACGGGTGGCGGCCGCGACCGACGGAGTCGGGTCCAGGACCGTGACCGAGAGCGCCTGGTCACCGCGCTGACCGGCGACGACCCCGAACTCCACGCGCTGTCCCGGCTTGAGTGTGTCTACTCCGGCGGGGAGAACCGAGGAATGGACGAAGACGTCACCGCCGTCGTCGCGGGAGAGAAAGCCGAAGCCCTTCTCGCTGTTGAACCACTTGACCTTGCCGGTAGGCACGTCTGTCCTCGTCCTCGTACTCGTCGGAAAACTGCTTCTGAAAACGGCTCTTGATAGCACTACAGCGGGTCGACCACGACCCGCCGGTACCAAGGCTAATGGTCCCCGGGCCGGTGACAAGACGTCGCCCGGTTGTTCCCTCGCGCAGGGAACTACCCTGGTCCGGTGCGCGACAAAACCCAAACGAATTCCGCCGCTCCCGGTGACCGACTGATCCGTGCCGGTGCGGTCGTGTTCTTCATCGGTGCCGTGGCCACTCTGGTCACGGTGGCCCCGTTCCTGCTCGGTACGACGCCATTTCCGACGTACATGTTCGGACTGAGCATGCTGATGGGCGTCGGATTCCTCGTCGCCGGAGCGGGGGTGCTCCGCTCGGTGGCTGCGGGGCGGCGTCAGGCGCGGGGCGTTTCGAGGTAACCGGCGAGCCAGTCGGGGAAGTTCGTCAGGCCGGCGAGGACGACGTCCGCGCCCAGTTCGGCGAGCTCGTCGGCGCTGTACGGGCCGGTCGCCACGGTGACGGCCAGTGCGTCGGCCGCGCGGGCGGCCCGGATGTCTCCCTGGTGGTCACCGACGTAGACGCTCGCGCCGTGCTCGCGCAGTGCCTCCGCCTTCTGTTCGGCCCAGAGGTTGCCGATGACGGCGTCGGGCTCGATGCCGAGGTGTTCCAGATGCAGTTTCGCGTTCGGCTCGTACTTGGCGGTGACGACGATCGCGCGTCCGCCCTTGTCCCGTACGGCGGCTATCGCCTCGCGGGCGCCGGGCAGGGCGGGTGTCGCGGCGATGGCGATCGTCGGGTACATCTCGCGGTACACGTCGGCGATGGCCGCGATCTGCTCCGCCGGGAACCAGTTGATCAGTTCCTCTTCCAGCGGGGGTCCCAGGCGGGTGATGGCCAGGTCGGCGTCGATGTGCGTGCCCGTGCGGTCGGCCAGTGCGGTGTAGCAGGCGTGGATGCCGGGGCGGGAGTCGATGAGGGTCATGTCGAGGTCGAAGCCGACGGTTATGGAAGCCATGGGGTCATTGTGCCCAGTAGCTCGGTCCCTTCCGTTGTGTGGCGGCTGCGGGTTTGTGGGGGTTGGTCGCGCCCACGCGGCAGAGCCGCAAATCGATACAGCCCCGCGCCCCTAGGTGTGCTTCTGTGACCGCCAAACGATGAAGAGCGCCGATGCCACCGCCGCGCCCCGCAGTACCCAGGGCCAGGTGTCCGCGAGCGCTGCGTTTGTCTGGCCCTCTGCGATGGGGGCGCCCCAGCGGCCGTTGGTGCGACCCCACAGCCAGAGGACACCGGCGGTGAGGGAGAGGGCGGGCAGGATCACGACCGCCACCTTGGTCTCGGCGTCGCTCAGGCGTCGTGAGCCCCAGGCGATCAGCCAGCCCAGGAGCAGGGCGATGAGGTTGCCGAGGACGGCGCCGGTGATCAGGAGGGCGGCGGCGAGCAGGAGGAGGGGGTTGCTCCAGCGGCCGGTGGGCAGGGCCGGGCGGCGGGGCAGGAGGCGGCGGCGGGTTTTCGGCGCTTCCTCCTCGGCCTTTTCCACCGCCCTTTCCACGGGTGCCGGGTCCGGCTCCTCGGTGGGGTCCTTCTTGCGCAGCAGCTCGTCCTTCGCGAGCGGGTGTCTGAGCATCTCCGGGATCTCGATGCCGCCGACGAAGCCGGGGACGTCCTCACCGGGGCCGAAGGGGCTGCTGTCCACGCGCCACCAGTCGGGCTGGGTCGCGCTGCCGCCGAGGTCGGCCGTGGAGGCGAGGTGGGGTGGCGGGGCGGCGTCGTGCGGGGGCGCCTCGGGCTCGGCGGGGCGGGGGCGCGGCACGATGCGGCGCAGGCCCCTGGGGCGTTTGCCGCCGGTGCCGTCGTTGCCGTCGGTGTCGTCGTGCCGGCTCACCGGCTGTGCGGGTACGGAGGCGGCGGGGGCCTGGGGGGCGGGGGCGGGGTTGCCGCCGGCGGCCGCGACGACCTCGTCCGGGGTGCCGAGGCGGGCGATGATGCGGCGGACCGCGGCGGGGGTGTCGACGGGGGACTTGGCGCGCCGCCGGTCGATCTCGCCGCGCAGCTCGGACACCAGGCGCATGCGGGTGGACGACGGCAGCTGCCGTTGCTGGGCCACGTCGCCGACGCGGCTCAGATACTCGTAGACGACCTGGTCGCTCTCGATCCCCACGAAGTCCCCTCCGGGGTGGGTGCGTTGGATACCCCTCGGGACGACGTTAGCGCAGTACAGGGTGGGTGGGGCGGGTTGGACGGGTGGAGCATGTGCCCGGACCGGTTCTCAGGCCGGGCGGCATTCGCCGGAGTTCCGCACCTCGGAACAGAGGCCGTGGCCGTGGTCGCGGAGGATGTCGCGGCCGCTCTGCTGGGTGAGGAAGTTCAGGAAGGCGGCGGCGACGGAACCGGCCGGGGCCTCGCCGTAGGTGTAGGCGAACTCGGTCTGCCAGTAGGGGTAGTTGGTGTCCTCGACGCCCGCCGCCGTCGGTTCCCGGCCGTCGATGGTCACCTTGACCAGGCCCGCGGCGGCCTTGTCGCCGTCGACGGCGGTGGCCTCGCTGTAGCCGACGGCGCCGGGTGTCGAGGCGGTCGTGTTGAGCATGGTGTCCGTGCTGGTGACCTCGCAGCGGCCGTACCGCCTCGGCTTGAGGGCGGCGCAGTCGGTCTCGGTGAACTGGGGCGGTTCCTTGCCGCCGAGGACCTTGGCGACGAGGGTGCTGCGGGTGCCGGAGCCGGGGTCGCGGTTGACGAGGTGGACGGGCACGTCGTTGCCGCCGATCTCGGACCAGTTCTGCACGCGGCCGGCGAAGAGGTCGCGTATCTGGCCCAGTTTGAGGTTCTCCACGCCCGCGTCCTTGTTGACGACGAGGGTGAAGACGGAGAGCGCGACGGGCTTGGGGATCAGACGGGGGTGGCCGTCGGAGGCGAGTCCGTCGGTGAAGGCGATGTGGTCGGGCAGGCCCTCGCCGACCGGGACACCGGCCTCCCGGCCGGCCTTGTCCAGGTCGGTGATGCCGTCGGTGCTGCCCTTGAAGGTGTCGTCGGCGAGCGGGATGTGCACGTCGGCGCCGTCGCAGCGCTTGAGGTAGTCGCGGGCGGCGGCCCGTACGGCGGGGGCGAAGGCGGTGGAGCCGTGCAGGTGGAGGGTGCCCTCGACGCAGTCGAGCGGGGGGCGCTTCTCGTCGCTGAAGAAGAGCGTGTAGTTGGCCTGGACGGCGACGGCCGCGATCAGGATCCAGATGAGCCACCAGGCGGGCCGGGAGGCGAAGACATGGCTCTCGGTCCGGGTGGCCTTCAGCCTCAGCAGCCGCATCAGCGGGTCGTACCAGCGGTCCTGTCCGTCGGTGCCCTGGACGACGGGGTCCGGGAAGGGGTCGGTGCTGTTGTCCTCGGGCCAGCGCTCCAGCACGACGAGCACCTTGTACTCGGCGCCCCGGGGCAGCGTCACCTTCGGGAGCCGGATGGTGCCGGTGCGGTCCCCCGCGTTGTTGTTGCGGCGGAAGCCGGGTTTGGCGACGGTGCGGACGCTGTCGCCTTCCGTCTCCTCCTCGAAGAAGAAGTCGCGCAGGGCGTTGTTGCTCGGGTCGGTGAGGACCACGGCGGCGACGCGGCGGTCCCGGAAGGTGACCTTTATGCCGTAGGGGTCGGCGGGGTCGGCCAGATAGTCCTCGGAGACGATCTTGGCCGAGCCGGCGTTCTCGATGCGCAGCAGGACGAACGAGGGGTCCTTGAGCTGGTGGCCGTCGTGCCGCATGTCCCCCAGGACGTCGGCGTACGGCTTGTCGGCGGCGTCCGCGGCGAGGGTGTCCATCTGCACCCGGTAGCCGAGTCGCTTGCGGCCGACGATGGCGAACTCCCACAGGAACGCGGCGACGGGAAACGCCAGACTCAGGATCGCGATCCACTGCTCGGCCTGCTCGCTCATCGTGAACCCCCCAATTCCCTTGAGCTGTGAAGCAGTTGACCGGGAGCCCAGGGTGACCAGTGGGTGCGCTGCGTTGCCAGAGGTGCCGGAATCCTCCGGATGAAGTTCATCCGCCCGCCATCTCGGAAACGTTCCGTTCGCCCACGGTGGGGCACTCCAGGCGTCCGGCACGCCCCCTGTCCCGTCGCCCCACCCGCTAACGTGGGCAGGATGAGCGACCCGGCTACACCGCCCCGTTCCCTCGCGGAGGCTCTCCGCGTTCGGGACGACGCCTCCCTGGCCGTGCTCCTGCGCAGCCGGCCCGATCTCATCACCCCCGTGCCGACCGACCTCACGCAGCTGGCGACCAGGGCCGGCACGCGGGCCTCCGTCGTGCGTGCCCTGGAGCGGCTGGACCGGTTCGCGTTGCAGACGGCGGAAGCGCTGGCCGTGGCGGCGGACCCGGCGTCGTACGACGAACTGCTCGGCCTGATGACCGGCGACGAGGGCGACCCGGCCGTGGCCGGCGCGCTGCCGCACGCCCTGGGAACCCTGCGCGACCAGGCCCTGGTGTGGGGCGGCGACGACCGGCTGCGCCTGGTCCGTACGGCACGCGAACTGCTCGCGCCCTCCGCGCAGCACCCGTCGCCGACCGGCCTCGGCCCGACCGTGCCGGAGGCGTCGGCGGGGATGTCGCCGGGCCGTATCCAGGAGATCGTCACGACGGCCGGGCTGCCCTCGACGCACGACGCGGTGTCGGCCGTGGCGTCGCTCAGCGCCCTGTTCACCGACCGGCGGCGTATGACGGCCCTGCTCGCCGACGCCCCGGAGGAGTCCCTGGAGGTGCTGTCGCGGCTGGTCTGGGGGCCGCCGTACGGCCAGGTCACCGCCGATCCCGCGCCCCGCCTGCGCTGGCTCCTCGACCGCGGCCTCCTCCTCCCCACGACGCCCGGCACGGTCGTCCTCCCCCGCGAGGTCGCCCTGCATCTGCGCGCCGGGCGGGCGCACCGCGCCACCGAGCCGCTGCCGCCGCCCGTGGAGACGGCCTCGACGCACCGTCCACAGGTTGTGGACGCGACGGCGGCCGGGCAGGCGTACACCGCGCTGGCCACCGTCGAGGAGCTGCTGAAGGACTGGCACGAGGGCGGGCCGGCCGTGCTGCGGGCCGGCGGGCTCAGCGTGCGCGACCTCAAGCGGACCGCGGTCGCCCTGGACGTACCCGAGCCGGTGGCCGCCTTCTGGGTCGAGCTGGCCTACGCCGCGGGCCTGCTGGCCTCCGACGGCGAGGCCGACGAGCGGTACGCCGCGACCCCCGCCTACGACGAGTGGGTGGACCAGCCCTCCGCCCAGCGCTGGGCACGGCTGACGGAGGCATGGCTGACGGCGACCCGCACGGCGGGAGTGGTCGGCGGGCGGGACGCCAAGGACCGGGCCCTGTCCGCGCTGGGCCCCGGCCTGGACCGCTCGGCCGCGCCGGAGGTACGGCACCGGGTGCTGGCCCTGCTCGCCGCGCTGCCGGAGGGGGCGTCCCCGTCCGCCGAGTCGGTGCTGGCCCGGCTGCGCTGGGAGCGGCCGTTGCGCGGGCCCCAGCAGGACGACGACCTGCGCAGCAGGCTCGCCCGCTGGACGCTGACCGAGGCGGAGCTGCTCGGGGTCACGGGGCGGGGGGCGCTGTCGGGGCACGGGCGGGCACTGCTGGGGGCGCCTGCGCCGACGCCGGAGCACGCGGCCGGGGAACCTGTCGGTCCCGGTGACAAACTCCCCGTGCACCACCACCGCCCCGCCCCTTCCCCCGAGCCCCTCTCCCCCGCCGAACAGGCCGTGGCCTCCGCTGCCGCCGCCCGTCTGCTCACCCCCCTCCTCCCCGAGCGACTCGACCACGTCCTCCTCCAGGCCGACCTCACCGCCGTGGCACCCGGCCCGCTGCAACGGCCGCTCGCCGACACGCTCGGCGTACTCGCGGACGTCGAGTCCAAGGGCGGTGCGACGGTGTACCGCTTCACGCCCGGCTCGGTGCGCCGTGCCCTCGACGCCGGCCGCAGCGCCTCCGACCTGCACGCCTTCCTCGCCGAGCACTCGCGTACGCCGGTGCCGCAGCCGCTGGCGTATCTCATCGACGACGTGGCCCGTAGGCACGGGCATCTGCGGGTGGGCGCGGCGTCGGCGTACGTCCGCTGCGACGACGACGCGATGCTGAACGAGATCCTCGCCGACAAGCGGGCCGCCGGTCTGCGCCTGCGCCGCCTCGCGCCGACCGTGCTCGCCGCCCAGGCGGACCCGGCCGCGCTGCTGGAGGGCCTGCGCGCGATGGGCTTCGCGCCGGCCGCCGAGTCGGCCGAGGGCGACGTCCTGATCACCCGCGCCGACGCCCACCGCACCCCGCCGCGCACGGCCCCCGAGCCGGTCCCGGACGGCCCGCCGACGCCGGACGCCACCCTGCTGGCGGCGGCGATCCGCGCCATCCGCGCGGGCGACCTCGCCTCCACGACCCCGCGCAAGCCGAGCCCGGCCGAGGCCCCGGTGACCGGCGGTGAGCTGCCCCGCACGACCTCCGCGGAGACCCTCGCCACCATGCAGGCCGCCGTCCTGACCGGCGAGGCGCTGTGGATCGGGTACGTCAACGCCGAGGGCGCCGCGAGTCAGCGGGTGATCGCTCCGGTGCGGGTCGAGGGCGGGTTCGTGACGGCGTACGACCACACCGCGGACGAGGTACGGACGTACCCGCTGCACCGGATCACTGGCGTCGCGGAACTGGCGGACGACCAGGTCTGACAGCCGGGCGGCGCAGGTGGCTGATGCGCCCCACTCGTGCGGGCGAACGCGGCGGTTCATGCACGCCACGCCGGGCTTTTCCAACTCTTGAGGGACCTTTCGGATCTTTCCGCATTCCGCCGCGTGGCGGAGGGCAGCCACCCGATGTCCTGATCACGCTCAAGTGAGCGCAACAGAGAGGTAGTTGTCCATGCGTGCTGCTCGTCGCATCGCCACCGTGCTGACCGCCACCGCCGCCATGATCGGCGCCTTCGCCACGCAGGCCGCGGCGATCGGTGGCGAGGTCGCCGGGTTGGTGATCGAGTTCCCGATCTGACACCGCAGGCACACACGTCGGGCCGGACCGCGCTCCAGGGTCCGGCCCGTCCGTCTCGCCCGGCCAGTCCGGCCAGTCCGGCTCGCCCCCCTTGTCCCGCCCCGGCATCAGAAAGGTGCACCAGCGCCCATGTGTCCCACCGCCGCCCGCCTCGCCACCGTCGCCGCCGCCCTCGTCCTCGGCGTACTCGCCCCCGTGGCCCCGGCGATCGCCGCCCCGCCCCTGCCGCTGCCCATCCCGGCGCCCGCCGCGGAGTCCCTGATCACCGAGGGCGTCACCATCGAAGGCCCGCTGGTCAACAACCTCGGTCTGCCCACCCTGAAGTAGCGCGGCGCATCCGATAGCTGTCCCCGTCGATCCGTACGACCTCGGCGTGGTGGGCCAGCCGGTCCACCATCGCCGGCGCGGAGGGGCCGCCGAAGACCTCGTCCCAGCGGCCGAGCGGCCGGTCGCTGGTCACGATCAGCGAGGACCGCTCGTAGCGGTGGGCGACGAGCTGGAAGAAGAGGGCGGCGGTCTCCGCGTCGAAGGGGGTGTAGCCGACCTCGTCGACGACCAGCACGGCGTGGTCGTCCAGCGCGGCCAGCTCCTCGGCGAGCCGCCCGGCGTCCCGTGCGCCGGCCAGCCGGGCGGACCACTCGGCGGCGGTCGCGAACAGCACCGAGTGCCCGGCCTGACAGGCCCGCACCCCGAGCCCCACGGCCAGATGCGTCTTGCCGGTGCCGGGCGGGCCGACGAAGACCACGTTGCGGCGGGCTGCGACGAAGTCCAGCTTTCCGAGCCGGGCCACGGCCTCCCGGTCGAAGGAGCTGGGGTGCTCGGAGTCGAAGTCCTCCAGCAGCTTCCGGGCGGGGAACCCGGCGGCACGCAGCCGCTGCTCGACGCTGGGCTCGTCCTCGCGCGAGGGGGCCTGGGCCGGGACGAAGACCTTCTCGGCCGGCTCCTCGGGGGCCGCGTGCTCGCGGTGCGGCTGCCGGTGCCCGCGCTCCGTCTGCGCGGCCATCGGGCCCGACATGTACGCGAGGATCGCCGCCGAGGCGATGAACGCCATGTGGATCACCGTGCCCCACAGCAGTGAGTGGTGGGAGGTGCGATGGACGTCCACGAACATCTGCAGCAGATGGACCGAGGAGATCCCCACGATGGCGGTGGCGAGCTTGACCTTCAGCACGTTGGAGTTGACGTGCGAGAGCCATTCGGGCTGGTCACGGTGGCCCTGGAGGCCGATGCGGGACACGAAGGTCTCATAGCCGCCGACGATCACCATGATCAGCAGATTGGCGATCATCACGACGTCGACGAGCTTGAGCACGGCGAGCATGACGTACGTCTCGGTCGCCTGCCCGGTCACACACCGGAGGATTAACGCCCAGAGCTCGTTGAAGAACTTGTAGACGTACACCCCCTGCGCGGCCACGAGGCCGAAGTAGAGCGGGGCCTGCAGCCAGCGGGTGGCGAACAGGGCGTACCCGAGGGTGGTGGTCGGCGGGGACGGTTCATGGCTGATGGCCTGCACGAACGGCATTCTTCGCAGCCGCCGCCGTTCAGGTGAAACCGTGCCACCCGCAAGGATGAAAAGACATCCTGTACGACTCCGGTACGACTCCGGGAAACGCGGAGGGGCGGCCTCCGGGAGACCGCCCCTGGGACGCGCCGGGCTTCCTAGGCCTTCGCGTGCCGGTAGCCGGTGCAGCGGACGTCGCCGACGCACCGCCCCTGGGACGCGCCGGGCTTCCTAGGCCTTCGCGTGCCGGTAGCCGGTGCAGCGGACGTCGCCGACGCCCCGCTTGATGTAGCAGACCTTCACCTTGACGTCGGCGCCCTCGGTGAAGCCGGCGTTGCCGCTCTGCACCAGGTCGTCCTTGCCGCCCCAGCAGGACGCGACCTGCATCCACCACTCGCCGTTCACCTTCGACTCGGCGTAGGTCCGGATGCCGTAGCCGTCCGCCTTGGTGTCGTGGCACTCGACCCGGTCGCCGTAGTCGAGCCACGTGCCCGTGCCGCCCGAGACCCTGATCTTCACGATGGTCCCGGCGTTCGCGCTGCCGGCGAGCCCCGCCGTCACCGCCAACGCGACTCCGGCCACGAGCCCGGCCCGGACGGTCTTGCGTATACGGTCCCGCATGTTTCCCCCATATCAGTACCGTTGATCAATGCCGTGCGAAGCTAACACGCGGCCGGAGAGCGGGGGTTGGCCGGGGGCGGGCAGGGGAGCCGGGCCCGGGGGGCGGGTGCGGTCCGTCGGGAGCCCGCTGTGATCGTCCGCGGATGAGGCACACTGGACGTTTGGCCGGGTGGTCGAGCGGAAGGACGGACGCACGTGAACGGACCACTGATCGTCCAGTCGGACAAGACCCTGCTCCTGGAGGTCGATCACGAGCAGGCCGACGCGTGCCGTCGGGCGATCGCGGCGTTCGCGGAGCTGGAGCGGGCGCCCGAGCACATCCACACCTACCGGGTCACACCGCTCGGCCTGTGGAACGCGCGCGCGGCCGGGCACGACGCCGAGCAGGTCGTGGACGCGCTGGTGACGTACAGCCGCTACCCCGTGCCGCACGCCCTGCTGGTCGACATCGCCGACACGATGGACCGCTACGGCCGCCTGACGCTCTCCAAGCACCCCACGCACGGCCTCGTCCTCACCACCACCGACCGCCCGGTCCTGGAGGAGGTGCTGCGCTCGAAGCGGATCGCACCGCTGGTCGGCGCCCGCATCGACCCCGACACCGTCGCCGTGCACCCCTCCGAGCGCGGGCAGATCAAGCAGACGCTGCTGAAGCTGGGCTGGCCGGCCGAGGACCTCGCCGGGTACGTGGACGGCGAGGCGCACCCGATCGAGCTGGCCGAGGACGGGTGGGCGCTCAGGCCCTACCAGAAGCAGGCCGTGGAGAACTTCTGGCACGGCGGGAGCGGGGTCGTCGTACTCCCCTGTGGTGCCGGAAAGACACTGGTCGGCGCCGGGTCCATGGCCCAGGCGAAGTCGACCACCCTCATCCTCGTCACGAACACCGTCTCGGCCCGGCAGTGGAAGCACGAGCTGGTCAAGCGGACGTCGCTGACGGAGGAGGAGATCGGTGAGTACAGCGGGACGCGGAAGGAGATCCGGCCCGTCACCATCGCCACGTACCAGGTGCTGACGACGAAGCGGAAGGGTGTCTATCCGCATCTGGAGCTCTTCGACTCCCGCGACTGGGGTCTGATCGTCTACGACGAGGTGCATCTGCTGCCCGCGCCGGTCTTCAAGTTCACCGCCGACCTCCAGGCCCGGCGGCGGCTCGGACTGACCGCGACCCTCGTCCGGGAGGACGGCCGTGAGTCGGACGTGTTCTCCCTCATCGGCCCCAAGCGGTTCGACGCGCCCTGGAAGGAGATCGAGGCGCAGGGCTACATCGCGCCCGCCGACTGCGTCGAGGTCCGGGTCAATCTCACCGACTCCGAGCGGCTCGCGTACGCCACCGCCGAGCAGGAGGAGAAGTACCGCTACTGTGCGACGACCGACACCAAGCGGAAGGTCACTGAGGCCATCGTCCGGAAGTTCGCCGGGCAGCAGATCCTGGTCATCGGGCAGTACATCGACCAGCTCGACGAACTGGGCGAGCATCTGAACGCGCCCGTGATCAAGGGCGAGACCTCCAACGCGCAGCGCGAGAAGCTCTTCGACGCGTTCCGGGAAGGCGAGATCAGCGTCCTCGTAGTGTCCAAGGTCGCCAACTTCTCCATCGACCTGCCGGAGGCCACCGTCGCCATCCAGGTCTCGGGCACCTTCGGCTCCCGTCAGGAGGAGGCGCAGCGGCTGGGGCGGGTGCTGCGCCCCAAGGCGGACGGGCACCAGGCGCACTTCTACTCGGTCGTCGCGCGCGACACGATCGACCAGGACTTCGCCGCCCACCGCCAGCGCTTCCTGGCGGAGCAGGGGTACGCGTACCGGATCGTGGACGCGGACGAGATCCTCGCGGAGGGGTAGCGGGCCGGGGCCGTCACTTACGGCGGACGCCCGCTTCCTCTCCGTACTCACCGAGGAGGATCACATCGATGGCCGCACCTGCGAACACCTTGACGGCGCGCAGGGCTTCGCCGAGGCGGTGACGGTGGCTTCCCTGGAGCGCGGTGGCTCCTCGGGGGCCGGTCGGGGCTGGGTGGATGGTTGCTGCGCTCATGTCTCCATGATGGGTTCGCAGGCATAAAGACGGCATCGGCCTACGGGCCGAAGCCGTGCAGTGCGTTCGTACGCCTCGGGGCGGACCCCTTGCCCCCAGGGAGTAGGGCGCCGTCCCCTAGGGGATGGACAGCGGATGGAAAAACCATTCGCATACGCCCCCGGCGATCACCTAAAATCTCCGCTCTTGCCCGCCTCCGTACACGGAGTGCCGCCGCCCGGACGGTAACCGGTCGGCTTCTCTCGACCACCCACCGCAGGTCCTCCGGAGGCACCCCCTTGTCCACGCCCGCGCCCGCACCCGTAGACGACCCGCTCGACCCCCTCTCCCGCGAGCGCTCCCACCTCGCCTCCTCCCGTGCCGCCCTGCGCGCCATGCGGGAGGACGTCGAGTCCCTCGACATCCGCGACGTCACCGCGAACTGGGTCAACGCCGAAGTCCTCGCCCGCCAGATCGACGAGCGCATCAAGGCCCTGGCCGACCTCAGCGACACCCCGCTGTTCTTCGGCCGCCTCGACTATCTCCACGCACCCGGCGCCGAGGGGGCAGAGGGTGCCGAGGGGGAGCAGTTCTACATCGGGCGCCGCCATGTGCACGACGCCGAGGGCGACCCGATGGTCATCGACTGGCGGGCGCCGGTGTCCCAGCCCTTCTACCGGGCCTCCAAGAAGAACCCGCTGGACATCGCGCTGCGCCGCCGCTTCGGCTACACGGGCGGCGACCTCACGGCCTACGAGGACGAGCACCTCTCCGACCCGGCCGAGGCAGCCCGCACCAGCCAGCTGCTCCAGCAGGAGATCGAGCGCCCGCGTGTCGGCCCGATGCGGGACATCGTGGCGACGATCCAGCCCGAGCAGGACGAGATCGTACGGTCCGGGCTCGGCGGCACGGTCTGTGTACAGGGCGGCCCGGGCACCGGGAAGACGGCGGTGGGCCTGCACCGGGTGGCGTACCTGCTGTACGCGCACCGTGAGCGGCTCGCCCGCACCGGCACGCTCGTCATCGGGCCGAACAAGTCCTTCCTGCACTACATCGAGCAAGTCCTCCCGGCGCTGGGCGAGTTGACGGTCCGGCAGGCCACCGTCGACGACCTGGTCGCCCATGTCGAGGTGCGCGGCACGGACGAGGCGGCGGCCGCGGTGATCAAGGGCGATGCGAGGATGGCGGAGGTGCTGCGGCGAGCGGTGTACTCGCATGTGACGATGCCGACGGAGCCGGTGGTCGTCGTACGCGGGTCGCGGCGGTGGCGCGTCCCTGCGTACGAAGTGGAGGAGACCGTACGGGAGTTGCTGGCCCGGGACATCCGGTACGGTGCCGCCCGCGAGGCCCTGCCGCAGCGCATCGCGCATGCCGTGCTCGTCCAGATGGAGCGGTCGGGTGAGGCGCCGGACGACAGGGTGCAGGACGCGGTGGCCCGCAACAGCGCGGTGAAGGCGGCCGTCAAGGCGATCTGGCCGCCGGTGGACCCGGCGAAGCTGGTGCTGCGGCTGCTGGCGGACGCGGACTTCCTCGCCGTCCACGCGGAGGGGCTGCTGAGCGAGGACGAGCGGAAGACGATCCTGTGGGCGAAGCCGGCGCGGTCGGTGAAGTCCGCGAAGTGGTCGGCGGCGGACGCGGTGCTGATCGACGAGGCGAACGACATCGTGGCGCGTACGGCGTCCCTCGGCCATGTCGTCCTCGACGAGGCGCAGGATCTGTCCCCGATGCAGTACCGGGCGGTGGGGCGCCGCTGCACGACCGGTTCGGCGACGGTGCTCGGCGATCTGGCGCAGGGTACGACCCCGTGGGCGACACGGAGCTGGGACGAGGCGCTGGCCCATCTCGGCAAGTCGGACGGCGTCATCGAGGAACTGACGGCCGGTTTCCGCGTGCCGACGGACGTGATCACATACGCCTCGCGCCTCCTCCCGCACATCGCGCCGGGTCTGACTCCGGTGGCGTCCATCCGTGAGAACCCGGGGTTCTTCGAGGTGCGGGCGGTGTCGGAGACGGTGGAAGTGGTGGCGGCCTGTGGGGAGTTGCTGGGCCGGGAGGGGTCGGTGGGCGTGATCGCCGCGGATGCCAGGGTGCCGGAGTTGGCGGAGGCGCTGACGGCTGCGGGGATTCCCTATCTGGCCCCGGGTGAGGAGACGACGGAACAGACCCGCCTGACACTGGTCCCCGCGTCGCTCGCGAAGGGTCTGGAGTACGACTACGTCGTGCTGGACGAGCCTCAGGCGGTGGTGGACGGGGAGCCGGACGAGCGGACGGGGTTGCGGCGGTTGTATGTCGCGCTGACTCGGGCGGTGTCGGGGTTGATCGTGGCGCATGGGGCGCCGTTGCCGGTTCAGTTGGGGTGAGTGGGGGAGGGGCGGGGCGTTTGGTTCGGGGGTGGTGAGGTCTCGTGGCGGGGTGCGGGTCGGTGGGGGCTGGTCGCGCAGTTCCCCGCGCCCCTTAGGGGGTTGCAGTGGACGTCGGTGCGTGCCGCGAGGCCGGTCCGGGTGGGCGTGGTCGGCGGACCGGCCTCGCCCGCCCGAAGAAAGGCGGCACCCTGTCAGCACCAGGCTGCGCGATCCACCGCCTCCAGCCCCAGCACCGCCCGCCTACGAACCCCCGTCCAGCCCCAGCACCGCCTGCCTAAGAACCCCCGTCCAGCACCGCCCGCCACTCCGCCACCGCGGCCACGGACACCGGCCCGTCCCACCCCTCCGGCCGGGCCGCTCCGCCGATGTGGAACGCGTCGATCCCGGCGGCGAGCAGCGTCGGGAGGTGGTCCAGGCGTAGGCCTCCCCCTACCAGGATCCGTTGCTCGTACCCGGGTTCCCCGCTCCTCGCCGCCTCCGTGAGCAGCGTGGGAAGGCCGTCGTCCACGCCGGCCCCCGAGCCTGCCGTCAGGTACGTGTCCAGTCCCGGCATCCCGTCCAGCTGCTTGCGCAGCGCATCCCGGTCCGCGGCCCGGTCGATCGCCCGATGGAAGGTCCACCGGCACCCGACCAGCTCCCCCACCACCCGCTCGACGGCCTCCAGATCCACCCCACCCCCCGCGTCGAGGAACCCGAGCACGAACTCCTCGGCCCCGGCATCCCGCATCTCACGCACCACCCGCGCCAACCGGTCGAGGTCCCCCGCGGCGAACCCCTCCGCCAGCCGCAGCATCACGCGCAGATCGATGTCGACGGCGGCCCGGATCGCGGCGACGGTCCCGGCCGAGGGCGTGAGCCCGTCCGCCGCCATGTCGGTGACCAGTTCGAGCCGGTCCGCACCCCCGGCCTGGGCGGCGACCGCGTCCTCGACGCCGAGGGCGATCACCTCCAGGACTGCGCGCTCACTCATGGGACCCCATTCCTCGGCATTCGACGGCGGCTACAGGTCTAGTCCAATCCAAGAGTACGGGTTGGAGAAGCCGCAGCGGAGGAGGGCCGCCCACTTGGCCGACTCCCGTCGGTCACCCGAAGATGTTCAGCTCCTTCGCCTCCACCCCGGCCAGCTCGTACGAAGCCCCCTCCACCGGCCGCCCCGCGTACAGCCGTACGAGCGTCGCGGCGTCCCCGATGTACCGCGCCGGTGGCCGCGGAGCCGCCGCCTCGCCCAGGCGGAGGGGCTCGTCCACGTCGTCCAGGTCGGCGTGCAGGGGCACGTGGTGCCGCTCCCGGGTGAGCCGTGCGAGCAGGCTGAGCGCGTCGGGCAGGCCTGCCCCGGCGTAGGCCCCGGGCTCCCCGAGCACCTCGCGTACGTCACCGGCGTGCACCCACTCCCCGAGGGCGATGCCGTCCAGGGCTCCGCCGGCCTTGGCGATCGCCGGCCCGGCCTCGGTCATCCCGCGCTCCAGCTCGTCGACGACCCGCGCGTTGGTCCAGTCGGCGCGCTCGGCGATGTCCCGGTCGTTGGACTCGGGTGAGAACACGCCCTTCTCGAACCGGTTCTCCACGACCCGCATCAACGCCGCCGAGCAGTGCGCCAGCACATCCCGCACCGACCACCCCGGACACGCCGGGGTCGGCAGCGCGAAGTCACTGTCCGGCCTCCCCCGCAACAGCGGCACCAGCGCGTCCCGCTCGACGACCAGCAGCCGCCCCGGCAGTTCGGGATCCCGTTCGACATGCACGTCAGCAGAAGTCATGGCCTCCACGCTAGGCGGCCGGACACCAGACCGGGAGATCGCCGACACCTCCGGAGGGCTCACCCACCCGCCACAATGGCGCCATGGCCGATCCCCACGCCCTCGAAGCCCTCCGCGTCCGCTTCGCCCAGGCGCTGAACGCAGCCCGTGCTCCCGCCACGGCCCCCGACCCGGCCCCGTACGCCGACGACCTCCTCACCCGCTGGCAGGAACCGCAGCGCCGCTACCACACGCTCACCCACCTCACCGCGGTCCTGGACCATGTCGACGAGCTGGCCGGGCACGCCGACGACCCCGACGTCGTACGCCTTGCCGCCTGGTTCCACGACGCGGTGTATCTGCCCGACCGCTCGGAGAACGAGGAGCGCTCGGCCCGGCTCGCCGAACGCGCGCTCCCGGAGGCCGGTGTTCCCGCGGAGCGGACCGCCGAGGTGGCCCGGCTGGTCCGGCTCACCACCACCCACGACCCGGCACCGGACGACCCCGACGGTCAGGTCCTCTGCGACGCCGACCTCGCGATCCTCGCCGCGCCGCCCTCCGCGTACGCCGCGTACACGGCCGCCGTCCGCGAGGAGTACCACTTCGTCCCCAGCGACGCCTTCCGCGAGGGCCGCGCCGCGATCCTCCGCCAACTCCTCGCCCTGCCGACCCTGTTCCGCACCCCGCACGGCCGCAAGGAATGGGAGGCCACGGCCCGCTACAACCTCGCCGGTGAGCTGGAAATGCTGTCGCCCTGAGGGCCGGGCACCCGTAGCCTGCCCGCATGCGACATGTGGGCGGGGAACGTGTGACCGAGGCCGTGGCGGGCTGTGTGGAGTTGCTGCGTACGGCGGTGGACCAGGACTGGGAGGCCGTGAAGGCGGGGCGGCTGGAGTGGAGCTGTCACGAGACGGCGTTCCACATCGCCGAGGACCTCGTCGCCTACGCCGGCCAGCTGGCGGGCCGCGCCCAGGAGGCCTACGTCCCCTTCGAGATCACCCTCGAAGACGGCACCGACAACGACGGGCTGCTGCACGTCATCGAGACGGCCGGCGCCCTGTTCGCCGCCACCCTGCGCACCACACCGCCCGACGTGCGCGCCTTCCACCCGTACCCGTTCCGCAGCGCCAACCGCGAGGGCTTCGCCGCGATGGGCGTCGCCGAGGTGCTGCTGCACGCGCACGACATCGCCGAGGGGCTCGGCCTGGCCTACGAACCGGCCGCCGGACTACCCGAGTTCGTCCTCACCACGATCTTCCCGCACATCCGCCCCGAACCCGGCCCCGACCACTGGCGCACCCTGCTGTGGGCCACCGGCCGCGGCGAACTGCCCGGACGCGCCCCGGTCACCGAGTGGCGCTGGCGCAACAACCTCGTCATCCCCGCCGACCGCCTCACCCTCCAGGGCGTCACCCCCGCCGCCGCCATCGACCTCCACAACGGCGGCGACGGCGGCTTCGACTGGGTCGAGGACGGGCCGTTCCAGGGGACGCGGGATGCCGCGGGGATGGTGGTGAAGGCATACGAGGAGGGGGTGCACCGGCCCGAGTGGGGGCTGTTCGTCCTCGTCCGGCGGGAGGACGGCCGCGCGGTCGGCGGCATGGGTTTCCACGGCGCACCGGACGAGGAGGGCCACGCCGAGGTCGGCTACGACCTCACTGAGTCCGCCCGCGGCCACGGCTATGCGACCGAGGCCCTGCACGCCCTCTCCGACCACGCCCTGGCCAGGGACGACGTACATCTCCTCATGGCCGCCATCGAAGCCGACAACGCACCGTCCCAGCGCGTCGTCGCGCGCGCGGGTTATATACGGGCGAGTGTGGCGGAGGAGCGGACGGCGCACGAAGAGCGGGACCTGGATCCGACGCTCCGGCTGTACGTCCGCCGGGCGCAGCGGGGGACGCCCTAGCCTGGGGCCGTGTCGTTCACGGACGAGGAGATCTCCTACCTGTACGCCAACCCGCTCGCCCGCCTGGCCAGCCTCTGCGCGGACGAGCAGCCCGATGTGGTGCCGGTGGCCCTGGAGTTCGACGGCACCCGTTTCTGGGTGGGCGGCCCGCGCGCGGAAGTCCTCTCCACCCGCAAGTTCCGCAATGTCGGGCACGGCCGCGACAAGGTCGCCTTCGTCGTGGACGACCTGCTCTCCGTCCAGCCGTTCATCGCCCGCGGCATCCGGGTGTACGGCATCGCGGACGGCCCCGTGGAACGGGTCGGCATGGTGGGGCCCGGCCACTACCTGCGGATCACCCCGACCCTCTCCTGGAGCTGGAACCTCTCGGACCCGCCCGTCCCGGCGGGCGACACCTGGTACCCCATGCGACGAGCCACCCACGAGTGACTCACGTCACGTTCACTCATGTCACATCCCGCCGAGCCGTTCCGTCATAGCTGTGTAACCGACGACAACGGCAAGGGAGTTGGCCATGGGCCCCCGTCTGAACCTCTTCGAGAACCCGATCGCCGGCAAGGTCATCAAGCACTTCGCCTCGGCCGGCAAGGCGGTGCACGACTCGCCGCTGCCGCTCAGCACGCAGCACCTGGTGACCCTCCGCGCCAGCCAGATCAACGGCTGCGGCTTCTGCACCGACATGCACAGCAAGGACGCGGTCGCCGCCGGCGAGGACTGGCTGCGCCTCAACCTGGTCGCGGCCTGGCGGGAGGCCACCTGCTTCACCGAGGCCGAGCGCGCCGCCCTGGAACTCACCGAGGAGGCCACCCGCATCGCGGACGGGGCCGGCGGGGTCCCGGACGAGGTCTGGGAGAACGCCGCCAAGCACTACGACGAGGAGCAGCTCGGCGCCCTGGTGATCCTGATCGCCATGATCAACACCTACAACCGGATGAACGTCATGATCCAGCAGCCCGCGGGCAGCTACCAGCCCGGCCAGTTCGCCTGACCGGGGGCGCCGAGCCGTGACAGCCGGCGGCCGAGGGGGCGTCAGTCCAGCCCCCGCCCCTTCGGCCTGCGCAACCCCGCCCCCTGCAGCAGCCGCACCACCTCACGGCTGCTGACCTCCACGGCACCCGCGCGCACCGCGTCGGCGTACCGGTGCGACGGGACGTCGTAGTGGTCCCGCTCGAAGGCCCGGCGCGGTACGCCCAGCTTCTCGGCGAACGTGTGCAGTTCGTCGTACGACAAGTCGCTCACCAGGTGCGACCACATCCGCCCGTGTCCCGGCCAGGTCGGCGGGTCGATGTAGACCGTCACGACGGCAGGGTTCCGGTCCGGCGGACGGCCCGCCGCGTCACGAGGTGGGACCGCCGCCCGGCACGGCGGACGCCAGCGCGCCCACCGCCGCGACCTTCACCCCCGCCTCGTGGCACACCCAGTGCGGATCGGGTCCCAGCTCCGGTTCGACGTCCAGCGCGTGCGGGTCGCCCGAGGGGCACACCGGGCACAGCGGCCAGCGGCCGTACCGGTCGAGCAGCGCGTCCTGCACGTCCTGGGCGACCAGCCCGGCCACGTACTCCGCGCCGTCCGGCCACTGCTCCACCCACCAGCGCCGCTGTACGACCGACTCCTCGACCAGCGACACGACGTCCGCCTCGGCGACCTCGCCCGCGACCAGGTCGGCGAGCACGAGTGCGCGAGCCGTGTGCAGAAACTGCTCCAGCGGACTGATGGGTTCCATGGTCCCATTGTGCGCACTCTTGACCGTGACGCAGAGCCGAAAATATCTTTCACAGGTGACCCAGGAACTGAAGGAAAGTTTCGGAAGCGGCCTGGGCGGACCTCCGCCCGCCCCCGCCGCCCTCGCGGCCAAGGTGCGCACGCTCGCGCCGTCGATGACCCGCTCCATGCAGCGCGTCGCCGAGGCGGTGGCGAGCGACCCGGCGGGCTGCTCGGCCCTCACGGTCACCGGCCTCGCCGAACTCACCGGCACCAGCGAGGCCACCGTCGTGCGCACCTCCCGCCTCCTCGGCTACCCCGGCTACCGCGATCTGCGCCTTGCGCTCGCCGGCCTCGCCGCCCAGCAGCAGTCGGGCCGGGCCCCCGCCATCACGACCGACATCGCGGTGGACGACCCCATCGCCGACGTGGTGGCCAAGCTCGCCTACGACGAGCAGCAGACCCTCGCCGACACGGCCGCCGGTCTCGACACCGTCCAGCTGGGAGCGGCCGTGTCGGCCGCCGCCGCGGCCCGCCGTATCGATGTGTACGGCGTCGGGGCGTCCGGGCTGGTCGCCCAGGACCTCACCCAGAAACTGCTGCGGATAGGGCTGATAGCCCACGCGCACAGCGATCCGCATCTCGCCGTGACGAACGCGGTGCAGTTGCGGGCCGGTGACGTGGCGATCGCGATCACGCACTCCGGGTCGACGGGCGATGTCATCGAGCCGCTGCGGGTCGCGTTCGAACACGGGGCGACCACCGTCGCGATCACCGGGCGGCCCGACGGGGCCGTCAGCCAGTACGCCGATCACATCCTCACGACGTCGACGGCCCGGGAGAGTGAGTTGCGGCCCGCGGCGATGTCGTCGCGGACCAGTCAGTTGCTCGTCGTGGACTGTCTGTTCGTGGGTGTTGCCCAGCGGACCTACGAGACCGCGGCGCCCGCGCTCGCCGCGTCCTACGAGGCGCTGGCACACCGGCATCGCAGATAGCCGGACAGCCCGCGGGACCGCGGGACCGCTGGACCGCTGGACCGCAGGACCGAAGGTCGGACAGGACACCGCACATCAGAAAGAGCCGTCTCTCATGACCTCCACTTCCAACCCCCGTGATCTCCGCGCCGAGTTGGAGACCCTGACCACCGAAGCCTTCCGGCCCGACCTCGCCGAGATCGACCAGCTCCCCACCCTCGACATCGCCCGGCTGATGAACGGCGAGGACGCCTCCGTGCCGGGCGCCGTCGCCTCGCGGCTGCCCGAGATCTCCGCGGCCATCGACGCCATCGCCGAGCGGATGGCCCGGGGCGGGCGGCTCGTCTACGCCGGTGCCGGTACCGCCGGGCGGCTCGGGGTGCTCGACGCCTCCGAGTGTCCGCCGACCTTCAACACCGAGCCGGACCAGGTCGTCGGGCTCATCGCGGGCGGGCCGGAGGCGATGGTCACGTCCGTCGAGGGGGCCGAGGACTCCGGTGCGCTGGCCCGCGCCGACCTCGACGCGCTGACGCTCACCCCTGCCGACACCGTCGTCGGCATCTCCGCCTCCGGGCGCACGCCGTACGCCATCGGCGCGGTCGAGCACGCCCGGGCGCAGGGCGCGTTGACGGTCGGGCTGTCCTGCAACCCCGGAAGTGCCCTGGCCGCGGCGGCCGATCACGGTATCGAGATCGTGGTGGGCCCGGAGCTGCTCACCGGGTCGACCCGGCTCAAGGCGGGCACGGCCCAGAAGCTCGTCCTCAACATGCTGTCGACGATCACGATGATCCGCCTCGGCAAGACGTACGGGAACCTGATGGTCGACGTCCGCGCCTCCAACGACAAGCTGCGGGCCCGCTCCCGCCGTATCGCCGCCCTGGCCACGGGCGCGCCGGACGCCGACATCGAACGGGCCCTGACCGAGGCCGGCGGCGAGGTGAAGACGGCGATCCTGATTCTGCTGGCCGACGTGGACGGGCCCACCGCGACCGGGCTGCTGTCCGGGGCGGGCGGCCATCTGCGGGCGGCGCTGAAAACGGCGGGAGACTGAGCAACTCCGTTGTTAGCGTGGCCGTATGACGGCATCGGGCACGTTTCGTATCGGCGGCGATCTGGAAGTACGACGGCTCGGGTTCGGGGCGATGCATCTGCTGCCGGATTCCGCCGAGGCCCGCGCGGCCTGTCTCGCGGTGGCCCGGCGCGCCGTCGAACTGGGCGTGACACTGGTCGACACGGCGCACATGTACGGCTGGGGAGCGAACGAGGATCTCGTGGCCGAGGCCCTGCACCCCTACCCGGAGGGCCTGGTGATCGCCACGAAGGTCGGCTTCCGCCGGACCTCCTCCGGCGAGGGCTGGCGGCACGCGGGCGCGCCGGACGATCTGCGCGCGCAGGTCGACGAGGCCCTGCGCCGACTGCGCCTGGACCGTATCGAGCTGCTCCAGCTGCACCGCCTCGACCCGGGCGTCCCCCTTCCCGACCAGCTCGGGGCGCTTCGTGAGCTGCGCGACGAGGGCAAGGTGGGCCGGATCGGGCTGTCGGAGGTGTCGGTCGCCGAACTCTCCGCAGCGCGTGCCGTCGTCGACATCGCGAGCGTCCAGAACCGCTACAACCTGCTCGACCGCGAGCACGAACCCGTACTGAAGGCCTGCGAGGCGGCGGGCATCGCGTTCCTGCCGTGGCGGCCCGTGGCGTGGGGGAATTCCGGGGCGATGTCGGCGGAGATCGCCGCCGTGGCCAAGGAACTCGACGCCACACCGACCCAGATCGCCCTCGCCTGGCTCCTCGCCCACTCCCCGGTGATCCTCCCGATCCCGGGGACGGCGAACATCGCGCACCTGGAGGAGAACGTGGGCGCCGAGGCCGTCCGACTTGGTCAGGAGCAGTACGACCGCCTGAGCCGGACGAAGATTCCGTGAGCGGAGTCCGATTGAGGACACGATCTGACCTAAACGGCTCTTAACGTAGGCCTCGGCCGATGCGACAGGAATCGCAGCAGGCATCGGCATCAGCATCGGACCAGGAACCTCGGAGGGCCGCATCATGCAGGACACCACGCACACCACCGCACAGGACGCCGCCACCGCCACCGGCGAGCGCGCCGACCTGCTCGAAGCCCTCGCCAAGCACCGCCACTTCCTGCGCTTCACCGCCCGCGACCTCACCGACGAGCAGGCGGGACAGCGGACCACCGTCAGCGAGCTGTGTATCGGCGGCCTGATCAAGCACGTCGCGTCGGTGGAACGGCACTGGGCGGCCTTCATCCAGCACGGCCCGTCGGCGATGCCCGACTTCACCGCCATGACCGAGGCCGACTTCGCCAAGCGGGCCGACGAGTTCCGGATGCTGCCGGGCGAGACGCTGGAAGGCGTACTGGCCGACTACGCCGAAACGGCCGCCCGAACCGACGAGTTGGTCACCACCCTGCCCGACCTCAACGTGTCCCACCCCCTGCCCAAGGCCCCGTGGAACGAGCCCGGCGCCAAGATGTCCGCCCGCAGGGTCCTGCTGCACGTCATCGCCGAGACGGCCCAGCACGCCGGCCACGCCGACATCATCCGCGAGTCCCTCGACGGCTCGAAGAGCATGGGCTGACCTCAACGCCAAGATCCGACCTGGCCGCCCCTGCCCCGAAGCTCAAGCGTCCAGCCCCGAGCCCTCTTTTCAAGGAATGGTTGGAGGGCCTCAACCCACCCTCCCACCCCGCGAGTTGACGTGACGCGTTCGGCTTGCCACGCACGGTGACGATCGTCTAGCGTGCCCGAATAACGAACAGCCCCCGTCAGGTGCTACCAACACCTGCGGGGGCTTGACCTACGAGATCGAAGAGGAAGTTCGATCCCATGGCTGCTGCCAATTCTAGTGCTGCCCCCCTGCCCGCGCACGCCTCCCCACACCCCATGGCCAATCCGGGCTACGGGAAACGGTCAGCGCCCGATCAACACCCCCGCACGAACCACGACTTCGCCGCCCTCCCACCCCGCGAAGCCGCCATCGCCGCCTACGTCGACCGTCTCCCCGACGGCGCCGACATCTCCGTAAAAACGCTGGCCAAGCAGCTCCCGTACGGACAGTGCGCCCTCCGCACGGCCCTCAACAACCTCCAGCGGGCAGGGCACTTACGCCGAGGACGGGAACGGATCACCGGCGAGGGCAGCTCGCGATGGATCACCCGATCGTGGTTCACCCGTACCGCGCGCGACGACGACTGGTGGGCGACGTTCACCCGGGGCGACGTACCGCAGGAGCCCCCGGACCACCCCCGCCCGACCCGCTCCCGCGCGCACATCCTGCTCGCCGCCCTGGGCCGCGAGACCCCGGCACTGTCACTCTCGGAGGCCGAATGCGCGCGCCTCGCGCCTCTGGTCACCGACTGGTTCGCCCGAGGCGCCACCGACGCGGACGTGTTCCGCGCCCTGACGACCGGCCTCCCCACCCCGGTCCACCACCCGGCGGCCCTGATCCGCAACCGCCTCACCACCAAACTCCCGCCGGAGAGAACCGCCCCACGCCCACCCCTCCGCATCCTGGAGTGCGCGAAGTGCGGAGTCCCCGGCCGCCCGGAGGCGCTGCCGGGCGGCCTCTGCGGCGCGTGCCGAGGCGAACGCGCCCCCGATCACGGCAACGCCCCCCTGCACACCTCTGCAATCCGGGCCTACGCGGCGGAGATCCGTGCCGGAATGTCCCTACGACGACACGAGAGGACACCCGCATGACAGCGCCCACGGTCCGACGGCATCACCTCGGGGCACGATGGGGGGAAGGAGGCGACGCCATGACCCCAGATACCGCTGAACGCCCGCAGATGTCCGTCGAGGACTTCGAGGAACTCGTCCGCAGGGCTCCGAGGGAGCTGCAAAACCGGCTGGAGTTCCTCGGCGGGAGGCTCTGCATCCGGCACGGCCCGCTTGATGTCGACGAATTCGAGGAGCTGGCCGAAGCGGCTCCCGAAACCGTCCGGCTTGAGTACATCAACGGAAAAGTAGAGGTCAAGGCCATGCCTGACGGCAACCACGGCGAGATCTTCATGTGGCTGCTCCGCCAGTGCATGCAGCAGCGCCCCGAGCTGAATCTCATGCCGGAGCGAGGCGTCAAGGCCGAGGCATATCGCAAGGGCCGCGCCATCACAGACGGCTTTCTCGCGCCCGTGGGTCACTTCAGGGGGCACGGCAACTGGTCTGAAACCGACGGCGCCCTCATGGCCGTAGAGATCACCTCCCACGACCGCGACACCAGCCAACGCGACCGCATCGACAAGCCAACCGGCTACGCCGAAGCCGACATCCCCGTCTACCTACTCATCGACCGCGACAACAACACCATCACGGTCCACAGCGAGCCCAAGGACGGCCACTACCTGCAGTCCCCCTCCTACCCGTGGGGCGCCACGGTCGAGATCCCCTCCCCCGTGAACATCACCCTGGCTACCGAGAAGCTCAAGGACTACGCAGACTGATACCCATGAACCACGCCCAGCTGACCGCCCTCGGCCGTGCCCTCCGCCTCCTCGGGGAGCACGGCGAGGCCCTCACCGCCGACACGCCGGACGCGCGGCTGCACGAGGTCAAGGCCGATGTGCGCCGCGCTCTCGATCTGCTGGAGGAGAGCGTGAGCGCGGCCGCGCCCACGACGCGCTGTGCCGAGCACCCGAACGGGCCCGTCGACGAGAGCGCGCCCGACCGGTGTCTGCTGTGCGAGACGCGACGCCGGGCCGCCCGGCGGGCCGAGTACGGCGGTGGGCCCGGCCCGGACCACCACCGGCCCACCGAGACCGCCCCTTCCCGCTACGGGGTCCGAGGCGACCGCCCCCAGCCCCAGCAGCGCTGGCTGCCGGAGCTGTGGAACGGCCAGGAGTGGCAGCTCTGCGGCACCCCGCGCCGCGACCGCCAGGAGGCCGAGCTCTACCTCGCCGCCCAGCGCCGCGGCCCGCGCCCTGCCATGGCCTACCGGCTGGTGCACGAGTTCACCGACTACGAGGTGCTGCGCGTGTGGGGTACGCCGGTGAAGGTCGACATCGAGCCGCTGGGCAACCTGTAGCCGGGAGGGCGAGAAGCCGTGGCCGGGGCCGCTACTTGGCCGACGCCCTCGCCGGTTCGGCCGACTTCTCCGCCGTCGCAGGCTCCCCGGCGACCGCCGTCCCCTGCCGCGGGATGAACGACGCCACCACGAAGGCCAGCAGCGCCGCCCCGGCGCCCACCGCCAGGACCACCTTGAAGGCGTTCTCGGACGGGAGGGCGTAGCCGCCGAGGTTCGTCGTCATCTGGGCGAGGATCACGCCCGCGACGGCGCTCGCGGTGGACGTACCGAGAGAACGCATCAGCGTGTTGAGGCTGTTCGCGGCGGCCGTCTCCGACGCGGGCACGGCGCCCATGATGAGCGCGGGCATCGAGCCGTAGCCGAAGCCGACACCGGCGCCGATGACGCAGGCGACCAGGATGAAGTGCCAGACCTCGGACATCAGGACGATGTTGAGGCCGTAGCCCGCGGCCACGATCAGGACGCCGATCATCAGCGTGACCTTCGGGCCCTTGGCCCGGGAGATGGCCGCCGACACCGGGGCCGTCGCCATCATGACCAGGCCGGACGGCGCCATGCACAGGCCCGCGACCAGCATCGACTTGCCGAGGCCATAGCCCGTCTGGGTCGGGAGCTGGAGGAGCTGCGGGATGACCAGGCTCATCGCGAACATGGCGAAGCCCACCGCGATCGAGGCCAGGTTGGTGACCAGCACCTGACGGCGGGCGGTCGTACGGAGGTCGACCAGCGGCTGCTCGGTGCGCAGCTCCCACCAGCCCCAGGCCGGCAGGATGACCACGGCGGCCACGAACAGACCGAGTGTCGTGCCGCTGGTCCAGCCCCAGTCGGCACCCTTGCTGATCCCGAGCAGCAGACACACCAGCCCGGCCGCCATGCCCGCCCCGCCGACCAGGTCGAAACGGCCACCCGTACGCACCTTCGACTCGGGCACGAACAGCAGCACGCACCCCAGCGCCACGACACCGAGGCCCGCCGACGTCCAGAACAGGACGTGCCAGTCGAAGTTGTCCGCGATCAGCGCGGCGGCGGGCAGCCCGAGCGCGCCGCCGATGCCGAGGGAGGCGCTCATCAGGGCGGTGGCGGAGCCGAGGCGCTCGGCGGGGAGTTCGTCCCGCATGATGCTGATGCCGAGGGGGATGACGCCCGAGGCCAGGCCCTGCAGCGCCCGTCCGACGATCATCGGGACCAGCGCGTCGCTCAGCGCGCAGACGACGGAGCCCGTCACCAGCAGGACGACGCTGACCAGCAGCAGCCGCCGCTTGCCGTACATGTCGCCGAGCCGGCCCATCACGGGCGTCGCGACGGCCGCGGCGAGCAGCGTCGCCGTGACCGCCCAGGCGGTGTCGGAGGCCGGGGCGTCCAGCAGCTTCGGCAGCTCCGGGACGATCGGGATGACCAGGGTCTGCATCAGCGAGACGACGATCCCGGCGAAGGCCAGCACCGCCACCACGGCGTTCGACCGCGGCGGGGCGCCGCCGCCGGCCTCGGCGGGAGGGGCAGCGGGGTGGGACATGGCGGGGCCTCCGTGGGCGTACGAACATGAGGGGCATGTAATTGACCAAGGCAACCTTAAGTCAGTTGATTGACTGACTCAAGCGAGCCGGGTATCGGGATGGCCCCACAGACCCCCACCGGCCCCCACCAGCCCCACCGGCCCGCAGCGGATCGCCGCCTCTCAGCTCAGCGTCTTCAGCGACTCCGCGTCGTACGCCGCCAGCTCCCCGAACCGGCCCGCCAGCACCTTCGCCGCCCACTGCGGGTCCTGGAGCAGGGCGCGGCCGACGGCCACCAGGTCGTACTCGCCGGACTCCAGGCGGTCCAGGAGGTGGCCGAGGTCCTGGAGCGGGGCGCCCTCGCCCACGAAGGCGGCGAGGAAGTCGCCGTCCAGGCCGACCGAGCCGACGGTGATGGTGGGCTTGCCGGTGAGTCTCTTCGTCCAGCCGGCCAGGTTGAGGTCCGAGCCCTCGAACTCCGGGATCCAGTGCCGGCGGGTGGAGGCGTGGAAGGCGTCCACCCCCGCGTCCACCAGCGGCGCGAGGAGGGCCTCCAGTTCGGCCGGCGTCTCGGCGAGCCGTGCCTCCCACGCCCACAGCTTCCACTGCGAGAAACGGAAGACGACCGGGAAGGAGGGTGAGACGGACTCCCGTACGGCCGCCACGATCTCCGCCGCGAACCTCGTACGGGCGACGAGGTCACCGCCGTACGCGTCCGCGCGGCGGTTGGTGCCCGCCCACAGGAACTGGTCGATCAGATAGCCGTGGGCGCCGTGGATCTCCACGCCGTCGAAGCCGAGCCGCTCCGCCTCGGCCGCGGCCCGGGCGAACGCCGCGACCACGTCGTCCAGGTCGCGCCGGGTCATCGCCTTGCCCGTGCCCTCGGTGCCGTCGATGCGCAGGCCACAGGGGCCGATGTTCGGGGCCCCGGCGTAGGCCCCTTCCGGCTGGTCGCGGATCATGCCGATGTGCCAGAGCTGCGGCATGATCGTGCCGCCCGCCGCGTGCACGGCCCGGACGACCTCGGCCCAGCCCGCCTGCCGCTCCGCGCCGTGCAGACGGGGGATGCGGTCGAACTCCCCGGCCGACGCGTGGTCGACGTACACCCCCTCGGTGACGATCAGCCCCACCCCGGCCGCGGCCCGGCGGGCGTAGTACGACACCACGTCCTCGCCGGGCACACCGCCGGGGCAGAACTTTCGGGTCATCGGCGCCATCACGATCCGGTTGGGGATCGTGAGCCCGTTCAGTTCGAAGGGGCGGGAGAGGATCTGCGCGGCACGGGTGGCCGAGGAGGTGACGGTCATGTCGGTACCGCCACCCCCAACTGCCCTGCCCCACAAGGGGGTCCGGGCGGCTCAGCTCAGGGTCTTGAGCGAGGCTGCGTCGTACGGCTTGAGCTCGTCGAGGCGGTCGCCGAGGACCTTCGCCGCCCACTCCGGGTCCTGGAGCAGGGCGCGGCCGATGGCCACCATGTCGAACTCGTCGCGCTCCAGGCGGTCCAGCAGGTCGTCGATGCCCTTGACCTCGGAGCCCTGGCCGGCGAAGGCCTTGATGAAGTCGCCGTCCAGGCCGACCGAGCCGACGGTGATGGTGGGCTTGCCGGTGAGCTTCTTCGTCCAGCCGGCCAGATTGAGGTCGGAGCCGTCGAACTCCGGGATCCAGTAGCGGCGGGTGGAGGCGTGGAAGGCGTCGACGCCGGCCGCGGCGAGCGGGGTCAGGATGGCCTCCAGCTCCTCGGGGGTCTCGGCGAGACGGGCGTCATAGGCCTCCTGCTTCCACTGCGAGTAGCGGAAGATGACCGGGAACTCGGCCGAGACCCGCTCGCGTACGGCGGCCACGATCTCCGCGCCGAACCGGGTACGGGCGACGGGGTCACCGCCGTAGGCGTCCGTGCGGCGGTTGGTCCCCTCCCACAGGAACTGGTCCACGAGGTAGCCGTGGGCGCCGTGTATCTCCACGCCGTCGAAGCCGATGCGCTCGGCGTCCGCGGCGGCCTCGGCGAAGGCGCCGATGACGTCGTCCAGGTCGCGCTGGGTCATCGCCTTGCCGGTCGGCTCGTCGGCACCGATGCGCAGCCCGGAGGGGCCGACGGCGGGGGCGTCGGCGAACGGCGGCTGCCCCTGCTCACGCACCATGCCGATGTGCCACAGCTGCGGCACGATCGCGCCGCCCGCGGCATGCACCGCGTCGGCGACCTTCGCCCACCCGGCCAGCTGCTCCTCGCCGTGGAAGCGGGGGACACGGCCGCTCTGCCCGGCCGAGTCGTGGCCGACGTAGGTCCCCTCGGTGACGACCAGCCCGACACCGGCCGCGGCCCGCCGGGAGTAGTACGACACCACGTCGTCCCCGGGCACGCCGCCCGGCGAGAACATGCGGGTCATCGGCGCCATCGCGATGCGGTTCGCGACGGTGAGGCCGTTGATCGTGGTGGGCCGGGACAGAATCTGGGCCGCACGGGAGGCGGCGGACTCGGTGACGGTCACGGGGAGGGCTCCTTGGAAGTGGCTCGGCAGGACCGGCAGCTCTGCAAACCGGCAGGTATGTGCGCACGCATTGTTGCACCCACTTAAGCAAGCACCTATGCCCTGCGGCACATTCCGCACAACGCCCGGCCCGGCTGTGACCCCGGCCACACCAGCACCTGGTTCAGTGCTGCCGCCCGTGCTGGAGACCGGCCCTGGCAGTGTTGCGAATCCGTTTGGTACGGCCGTGCTCGGCGAGGAGCTCGACGGCGTCGGCGTTCGACGCCGCGGCCGCCTTGCGCTGGAGCCAGTCGGACGCTGCGAGCAGGGCGTCGGGGCGCCAGGACTGCCCGAGCTCGATCGCGCGGAAGAGGGTCCATTCACGCAGGCGGCGGCCCAGCAACGGATGGTGGAGCGTGGTCCGGGCCATCGACTCGGCCCATTGTTCGTAGGCCGGACCGAGGTGGAGGTCCATGGCCCGGCGGTCCAGGTGCCGCAGTACGGCGGACCGGGCCATCGTCAGGTCGGGATCGGTGAGGACCGCGCTGACAAGATCGGCCTCGGCCGCGTCGGAGACCTGCTCCAGCTCGTGCAGGTAAGCCGCGAACCGGAGGTGCTCGGCCGGCTCCTCCCGCATGGCCCCGTCGTGGCCCATTCAGTCCGCTCCCCTCACTCGACCCATGACTCGACCCCTCACTCGACCGACCGAAACGCCCGAGGGCGGCACCTCCGTCGCGAATGTCGCAACAGGAGATGCCGCCCTCGGCAAGGACGTTGATCAACCGGAGCCGAAGCCCCTGGGTCGATCAGAAGTCCATGTCACCGCCCGGCATACCGCCACCGGCGGGCGCGGCGGCCTTCTCCGGCTTGTCGGCGATGACGGCCTCGGTGGTAAGGAACAGCGCGGCGATCGACGCGGCGTTCTGCAGCGCGGAACGCGTCACCTTCGCCGGGTCGATGATGCCCTCGGCGACCAGGTCGACGTACTCACCGGTCGCGGCGTTCAGACCGTGACCCGGGGTGAGGTTGCGGACCTTCTCCACCACGACGCCGCCCTCAAGACCGGCGTTCACGGCGATCTGCTTCAGCGGGGCCTCAAGGGCGAGCTTGACGGCGGCAGCGCCGGTCGCCTCGTCACCCTCCAGCTCCAGCTTCTCGAAGACACCGGAGGCCTGCAGCAGGGCCACGCCACCACCGGCGACGATGCCCTCCTCGACGGCCGCCTTGGCGTTGCGCACGGCGTCCTCGATGCGGTGCTTGCGCTCCTTGAGCTCCACCTCGGTGGCGGCACCGGCCTTGATGACCGCGACACCGCCGGCGAGCTTCGCCAGGCGCTCCTGCAGCTTCTCGCGGTCGTAGTCCGAGTCGCTGTTCTCGATCTCGGCGCGGATCTGGTTCACACGGCCGTTGACCTGGTCCGAGGAACCGGCACCGTCGACGATGGTGGTCTCGTCCTTGGTGATGACGACCTTGCGGGCGCGGCCCAGGAGGTCCAGGGTCGCGTTCTCCAGCTTGAGGCCGACCTCCTCGGAGATGACCTCGCCGCCCGTGAGGATGGCGATGTCGCCGAGCATGGCCTTGCGGCGGTCACCGAAGCCCGGGGCCTTGACGGCGACGGACTTGAAGGTGCCGCGGATCTTGTTGACGACCAGGGTCGACAGGGCCTCGCCCTCGACGTCCTCGGCGATGATCAGCAGCGGCTTGCCCGACTGCATGACCTTCTCCAGGAGCGGGAGCAGGTCCTTGACGGAGCCGATCTTGGAGTTGGCGATCAGGATGTACGGGTCGTCGAGCGACGCCTCCATCCGCTCCATGTCGGTGGCGAAGTACGCCGAGATGTAGCCCTTGTCGAAGCGCATACCCTCGGTGAGCTCCAGCTCCAGACCGAAGGTCTGGGACTCCTCGACGGTGATGACGCCTTCCTTGCCGACCTTGTCCATGGCCTCGGCGATGAGCTCGCCGATCTGGGTGTCGGCGGCGGAGATGGAGGCCGTGGAGGCGATCTGCTCCTTGGTCTCGACGTCCTTCGCCTGCTCCAGCAGGGCGGCGGAGACGGCCTCGACGGCGCGCTCGATACCGCGCTTGAGGGCCATCGGGTTGGCGCCGGCGGCTACGTTGCGCAGGCCCTCCTTGACCAGGGCCTGGGCGAGCACGGTCGCGGTGGTCGTACCGTCACCGGCGACGTCGTCCGTCTTCTTGGCGACTTCCTTGACCAGCTCGGCGCCGATCTTCTCGTACGGGTCCTCCAGCTCGATCTCCTTGGCGATGGACACACCATCGTTGGTGATCGTGGGAGCGCCCCACTTCTTCTCAAGGACGACGTTGCGGCCCTTGGGGCCGAGGGTGACCTTGACGGCGTCGGCGAGCTGGTTCATACCGCGCTCAAGGCCGCGCCGCGCCTCCTCGTCGAACGCGATGATCTTGGCCATGTGAAGTGGTCCCTCCAGGACTGGGGGTGATTCCTTCGGACCGCGCCCGCGCCCGCGACGGACGGCTCGCATGCCCTGTGGTTCTCTGCCCCACCCGGCCTGCGGGCCTCACCGACCCGGTCCTTCGTTGTCACTCTCACCTTCAGAGTGCTAACGCCAATGATTAGCACTCGACCCATGAGAGTGCAAGCAGCTCTCGGCGATCGGCCCCCCTGGGGGGGTCTCGGGGATCGGGCCCTCCGGGGGGTCTCGGGGATCGCCCTACCGGGGCACGGCGAAGGGCCCGCACCCCGGGAGGTGCGGGCCCTTCGAAGAAGAACGTCGCTGCTTTAAGTCGACGCGTGCTTCAGCTGGTCGCCAGCCGGACCATGTCCGCCTGCGGCCCCTTCTGACCCTGCGAGATCTCGAAATCGACTCGCTGGCCCTCTTCCAGGGTGCGGTACCCGTCCATCTGGATCGCGCTGTAGTGGACGAAAACATCCGCACCACCGTCGACCGCGATGAAGCCGTACCCCTTCTCCGCGTTGAACCACTTGACGGTGCCCTGAGCCATGCCTAACTCCCCTATTACTGGCCCTTGCACAGATCCACACTTCGCGGATCCGGGTCAGACCTCACCCCCCATCGGTCGGGGGCGTGCGCCGGAACGCGTCGACCGCGGCTGAATGTATCTGCCCAACTGCCGTCTGCAACAGGTCAATCGGACGAGAAATCCGGGCACGACCGGTCGGGAATGTGGGGACAATTCCCCTGACTTCAGGTCAAGTCGGGCCCGGCAAAGGGAACAAAAGCCGCAAAAAACCCGCACACTTTGGCTACTTCTTGTCGGGCTCGCGGCAGAAATCAAAGGCCAATCAAGGGTTACCGACCCGTGGATCGGCGACGCGTTCCCCAACTGTACCTCGCTCAACCACACAGAATTGCCCCCTCCGCTTCTCTCACGGAGGGGGCAATTCAGTGAACTCTCGGTGACCGCTGTTACCGATGGTAATGATCGGTCATTCTGTCCAGCTCAGCCACCTGCGACAGCCGGAATGATGGAGACACCGGCACCGTCCGGCGTCGCCGTCTCAAGCCCCTGCTCGAAGCGGACGTCATCGTCATTGACGTACACATTGACGAACCGGCGCAGCTTGCCCTGGTCGTCGAGCACCCGGGCGGCGATCCCGGTGTGGTTCTTCTCCAGGTCGGAGATGACATCGGCGAGGGTGGCGCCCTCGGCGGCGACCTCGGCCTGCCCGCCGGTGTAGGTGCGCAGGATGGTGGGGATGCGGACAGTAACGCTCACTTTGTGACCTCCGGTCAGCTAGTCGCCCTCAGGGGCGCGGGGCTGTGTTCAATGTGCGGCTACCGCCGCGTGGGCGCGACCAGCCCCCACCGGCCCGCAGACGAAGAACAGCTACGCGAGGCCGGCCTCGCGGAACGAGTCCAGGTTGGGACGAATCGTGGCGGTGAGGCCGGTGCCGGCCACCGCGTCGAGGGTCTTGAGGCCGTCGCCGGTGTTCAGGACGACGGTGGTCTTGGCGGGGTCGAGCACGCCGTTCTCGATGAGCTTCTTCGCCACGCCCACCGTCACGCCACCCGCCGTCTCGGCGAAGATGCCCTCGGTGCGGGCCAGGATCTTGATGGCGTCGACGACCTGCTCGTCGTTGACGTCCTCCACCGAACCACCCGTACGCCGCGCGATGTCCAGGACATACGGGCCGTCGGCCGGGTTGCCGATCGCCAGCGACTTGGCGATGGTGTTCGGCTTCTGCGGGCGGACCACGTCGTGGCCGGCCTTGAAGGCGGTCGACACCGGCGAGCAGCCCTCGGCCTGCGCACCGAAGATCTTGTACGGCTTGTCCTCGACGAGCCCGAGCTTGATCAGCTCCTGCAGACCCTTGTCGATCTTCGTGAGCTGCGAGCCGGACGCGATCGGGACGACCAGCTGGTCCGGGATCTGCCAGCCGAGCTGCTCGCAGATCTCGTACGCCAGGGTCTTGGAGCCCTCGGCGTAGTACGGCCGCAGGTTGACGTTGACGAAGCCCCAGCCCTCGCCGGCCGGGTCGCCGATCAGCTCGGAGCAGAAACGGTTCACATCGTCGTAGTTGCCCTCGATGCCGACGAGCTCGCCGCCGTACACCGCGGCCATGACGACCTTGCCCTGCTCCAGGTCGTGCGGGATGAACACACAGGAGCGGAAGCCGGCGCGGGCGGCCGCGGCGCCGACCGCACCCGCCAGGTTGCCGGTGGACGAGCAGGACAGCGTGGTGAAGCCGAAGGCCCGCGCCGCCTCCAGGGCCTGGGCGACCACCCGGTCCTTGAAGGAGTGCGTCGGGTTGCCGGAGTCGTCCTTGATGAACAGCTTGCCGGTGTCGACGCCCAGCTCACGCGCGAGGTTGTCGGCCTGGACGAGCTTGGTCCAGCCGGGGTTGATGTTCGGCTTGGTCGCCACGTCGGCGGGGACGGGCAGCAGGGGCGCGTAACGCCAGATGTTCGCGGGTCCCGCTTCGATCCGCTTACGGAGCTCCTCGGTGTCGTAGGCCGAGAAGTCGTAGGCGATCTCCAGCGGGCCGAAACACTCCTGGCACGCGAAGACCGGGCCGAGGGGTACCCGGTGACCGCACTCGCGACAGGAGAGCGCCGCGGCGGGACCGAGGTCTACGGTGGAGTCGGTGCTGCTTGCAACAGTCTGCACAGCCATGTGAGGCGAGGCCCTTTCTCCTCATCTTCCTCACGACGCATCTCGCCGTGAGACGGATTTGGCACCTTCCCTAGCCGGGAGCCTCACCACAACGACGTGGAAAGACCGGCTGGAGGGTTGCCGGGGCTTCATCGGGCCGTATCCCTCTGCCCCTCTGGATGAGCGGTATTCGGTTGTCAGTTCAATGACCTCGGACATGCGATGGTCACCGACGTTGCTCAAGACTGTAACCGAAGGCCAGGACAGTTGAGATAGTCGTCCGAACCGCGAGACACACGTGAGGAGCCGCCTACGTGCTGGAAGAAGTCGAGCGCTGGCTGAGCACCCGCTCCTGGTCCGTCACCGATCGCCCGCTGCATCAGATTCTCGCTGCCAAACAACGCACCGGCCAGTCGGTCTCCGTCGTGCTGCCCGCGCTCAACGAGGAGGAGACGGTCGGCGACATCGTGGCCGTCATCCGTCACGACCTCATGCACCAGGTTCCGCTGGTCGACGAGATCGTGGTCGTCGACTCCGGATCCACCGACCGTACCTCCGAGGTGGCCGCCGCGGCCGGGGCGCGGGTGGTGCACCGCGACGAGATCCTCCCCCGCGTCCCGGCCGTGCCCGGCAAGGGCGAGGTCCTGTGGCGCTCGCTGCTCGTCACGACCGGGGACATCGTCTGTTTCATCGACGCCGACCTGAAGGAGTTCTCCTCCGACTTCGTCTCCGGCATCGTCGGCCCGCTGCTCACCGACCCCGGGGTCGACCTGGTCAAGGCGATGTACGACCGCCCGCTCGGCGCCGCCGCCGGACAGGGCGGACGGGTCACCGAGCTGATGGCCCGCCCGCTGCTGAACATGCACTGGCCGCAGCTGGCCGGATTCGTGCAGCCGCTGGGCGGCGAGTACGCGGCCCGCCGCAGCCTGCTGGAACAGCTCCCGTTCCCCGTCGGATACGGCGTCGAGCTGGGCATGCTGGTCGACGCACTGCATCTGGTGGGTCTGGACGCGCTGGCCCAGGTGGACGTGGGGGTGCGCAAGCACCGGCACCAGGACGGGCAGGCGCTCGGCCGGATGTCGGCCGCGATCTACCGCACGGCCCAGCTGCGGCTGGCCCGCGGGCATCTGGTCCGGCCGTCGCTGACCCAGTTCGAACGGGGCGAGGACGGTTTCGAGCCGCGTACCTACTCCGTGGACACCGAGGAACGTCCGCCGATGGTGGAGATCGCCGAGTACGCGGCACGGAAGGTCGCGTAGCGGGTCGGGGGGACGGCCGGGTAAACGTGGGAAACCGGCCGTATACAGGGCGTAGAGGAGGCCCCCGGTGAGCGGAACCGTACGTTTGAGCGTTTCAGGGCCGGGCTAGGTTGAGGCGTATGGCTGCCACGCAGGATGCTCGGGGTACGCAGGACGCTGCCGCCAAGGTGCTGGTCGCGTCGAACCGCGGCCCGGTCTCGTACGCCGTGCGCGAGGACGGCTCGCTGCACTCCAAGAGGGGCGGCGGCGGAGTCGTCTCCGGACTGTCTGCCATCGGGCCGGACGCGGGCGCGCTCTGGGTGTGCTCGGCGCTCTCCGACGGCGACCGCGAGGCGGTCCGGCGCGGGGCGGGCGAGGAGGGCGTGCGCATGCTGCCCATCCCGGCCGACGTGCACGCGGACGCGTACAACGGCATCGCGAACTCGGTCCTCTGGTTCGTCCACCACATGCTCTACCAGACGCCGCTGGAGCCGGTCTTCGACGCGGAGTTCCGGCGGCAGTGGGCGTCGTACGAGACGTACAACCGCGCCTTCGCCGAGGCGCTGGCCGGGCAGGCGGCGCCGGGGGCGGCGGTGCTGGTGCAGGACTACCACCTGTGTCTGGTGCCGGGGATGCTCCGTGAGCTGCGCCCGGACCTGCGGATCGGCCACTTCTCGCACACGCCGTGGGCGCCGCCGGAGTACTTCCGGATGCTGCCGGACGACATCCGTTCGCAGCTGCTGCGGGGAATGCTCGGCGCGGACCGGCTGGGATTCCTCACCCGGCGGTGGGCGGACGCCTTCGAGGCGTGCTGTGCCCAGTTCACCGGCGGGCTCGGCGGTACCCGCATCGGGGTGCACGGGCTCGGGGCGGACGCGGACTTCCTGCGCAGGCGGTCGCACCAGGCCGACGTGGCCGAGCGGATGGCGGTGCTGCGGGGCGAGATCGGCACGGCCGCGGACGGGAGCGCCCGCCGGACCGTCGTACGGGTCGACCGGACCGAGCTGTCCAAGAACATCGTGCGCGGTCTGCTGGCCTACCGGCAGCTGCTCGACGACCACCCCGAGTGGCTCGAACGGGTGGTGCACGTGGCCTTCGCCTACCCCTCGCGGCAGGACCTCGCGGTGTACCGCGACTACACGGCCGAGGTGCAGCGGCTGGCGCAGGAGATCAACTCTGCCTACGGGACTCCGACTTGGACCCCGGTCGTGCTCCACGTCAAGGACGACTTCGCCCGCTCACTGGCCGCGTACCGGCTCGCGGACGTGGCCCTGGTCAACCCCATCCGGGACGGCATGAACCTGGTCGCCAAGGAAGTGCCGGTCGTCTCCGACGAGGGATGCGTCCTGGTGCTGTCGCGGGAGGCCGGAGCCTTCGAGGAACTCGGCGAGGACGCGATCGCCGTCAACCCGTACGACGTGATCGGCACGGCGGAGGCGCTGCACGAGGCGCTGTCCACGGGGCCGGAGGAGCGGGCGGAACGCTCGAAGCGGCTGGCCGCGGCGGCGACCGCGCTTCCCCCGGCCCAGTGGTTCCTGGATCAGTTGCGGGCGTTGGAGGAGGGGGCGGAGGCGGGGCCTCAGCCCGTGTGATCGGCGAGCGCCTCAGCCTGCGTGATCGGCGAGCGCCCGCAGTAGTCGTACGACCCCTGCGGGACCGTCGACCACGACGTCCGCCCGCTCCGACAGCTCGGTGACCTCCTCGCTGCCGCTGCAGACCAGGAGGCCGGGGGTTCCGTCGGTGCGGAGTTTGTCGACGGCGGCGTAGGCGGGGAGGTCGCCCAGGTCGTCGCCGGCGTAGAGGACGGACTCGGCGCCGAGTTCCCGGACGTACTCGCTCAGCGCGACGCCCTTGTCCATGCCGGGCGGGCGCAGCTCCAGGACCATGCGTCCGGGTTCGACGATCAGGCCGTTGCGGGTGGCGAGGTCGGTGAGGGGGGCGCGGAGGGCGTCGAAGGTGCCCTGAGGGTCGGCCGCGCGGCGCGTGTGCACGGCGAGGGCGTGTCCCTTGTCCTCGGTCCAGGTGCCGGTCGCGGCGTGGTGGGCGTCGAGGACGCCGGGGAGTTCGGCGCGGACGGCCGCGACACCGGGGTGCGGGTCGGGTGCGGTGACCTCGCCGCTGACGGCGTCCCAGCGCTCGGCGCCGTAGTGCCCGAGCACGACGAGGTGCTCCAGCCCCGGGGCCCCGGCGAAACCGCCGTACCGCACGGCGACGTCGGCCGGGCGCCCGGTGACCACCGCGACGGCGGCCACCTTGGGGGCGAGCGCCGCGAGGGCCGGGAGGGCGTCGGGATGGGCGCGGGACTGCTCCGGGTCCGCCACGATCGGCGCGAGCGTGCCGTCGAAGTCCAGCGCGACCAGCGCCCGCGCGGGGCGGGCGAGGAGGGCGGCGAGTCCGTCACGGCCGGGTTGGGTGGCCGGGGTCGGCAGAGCGTCGGCGGGGTCTGTCAGATCCTTGTGACTGGCCATACGGCGACCCTATCCAGGGAAGCGCGGACCTAGCCCTCGCTCATCTCTCCGCACTGGCTTCTCCCCACTCACCTCTCCGGACTCACCTCTCCCCCCGCCGGGTCTCCCGCACCCTCCGCAGCCGGTTCACCGTCACCGGGTCGTGGGCCAGGGCCCTCGGGTCGTCAAGGAGGGCGTTCAGCAGCTGGTAGTAGCGGACGGGGGCCAGGCCCAGTTCCTCGCGTATCGCGCGCTCCTTGGCGCCGGGGCCCGAAAAGCCCCGGCGTTCCAGAGCGAGGATGGCCTGCTCGCGGTCGGCGAGGGGCTGCTCGGGCCGGTTCTGGTTCATGTGCCGCACCGTAGCCTCCGCCACTGACAACCGACGGCTTGCTCCGCTACTCGTCCACTCGGCTACTCGGCGTTCTCCACCCGCGTCGCCGTCGACTGCAGCTGGCCCAGGATCGCCGACGGGCTGCCGCCGGCCGAGACCGTCTTGCCGATGCGCTTCTTGACGTCCGCACTGACCGCGGCCCAGGAGGTCCGGCCGACCGGGTAGAGCTCGGAGGCCGACAGCTGCTCCAGGAAGGGCTTCAGATCGGCGTCCTCCTTGGCCTCGGCCATCGCGCCGGACGCGGAGTTGGTGACGGGCAGCAGGTCGTACTCACGGGAGAAGTCCAGGACGTTGTCCTTGTCGTAGACGAAGTCGAGGAACTCGCCCACCTGCTCCGCATGGCCGTTCTGCTTGAACGCCATCATCCAGTCGGCCACGCCCATGGACATCTTGGTGGGCCCCTCCACCCCGGGCATCGGCACCATGCCGTACTTCACGCCCTTCTTCTCCGCCATCTGCATCAGGGACGGGTGCCCGTTGAGCATGCCGACGTCCCCGGCGGCGAAGGCGGAGAACGCGTCGGCCCGGTTGAGCTCGCCGGGCGCGACCGGACCGGTGAGCCCCTTGCCGACCAGGTCGTTCTTGAGCCAGTCGAAGGTGTCGACGTTCTCGGTGGAGTCGATGCTGTACGTGCCGAGGTCGGCGTCGGTGTAGCCGCCCCCGCCGCTGAGCAGCCACTGCATGGTCTCGGCCTGCGCCTCCTCGGGACCGAGCGGCAGCGCGTACGGGTACTTCACTCCCTGCGCCTTGAGCACCCCGGCGTCGGCGGCCAGCTGCTTCCAGGTCTTCGGCGCGGTGAGGCCGGCCTTCTCGAAGAGGGTCTTGTTGTAGAAGAGCAGCCGTGTGGAGGAGGCGAACGGAATGCCGTACTGCACCCCGTCGACCTGCCCCGCCTCCGCCAGCTGGGAGACGATGTCGGCCTGGACGGGTATGGAGAGAAGGTCGTCGGCCTGGTAGAGGAGGTCCTTCGCGGCGTAGTCGGCGTAGGCGCCGATCTGCGCCAGGTCCGGGGCCTCCCCGGCGTCGACCATCTTCTTGACCTCGGCGTCGACGTCGGTCCAGGAGTACACCGAGACGTCGACCGTCACACCGGGGTGCTCCGACTCGTATGCCTTGACCAGCTTGTCCCAGTACTTCTGGGAGCTGTTCGCGGGGCTGTCGCCGTAGTCGGCGGCCACCAGCTTCAGCGTCACCTCGTCGCCCGAACCGCCGGTCAGCCCGCAGCCGCCGAGAACCGCCGTCAGGCCCAGCGCGGACACCGCCGCGATCGTCGCCTTACGTCCTGTGCGTCTACGCCACAACACGCGAACCCGCCCCACACCCATACTCGAAACTTTCGAAACGTCATACATATTGCCCCCAATAGGTCTACACCACGTAAGTGGACTAGACCTCTCGCGGGTGCGCAAGACACACTGTCCCCCGTGAGACATGTCATCGCCCTCGATGTGGGCGGCACCGGGATGAAGGCCGCCCTGGCCGGAGCGAGCGGCGCTGTGCCGTGTGGGGGGACACCCCCCACACCCCCCCTCCTCCATCAGGCCCGCCGCCCGACCGGGCGCGAGCGCGGCCCGGACGCGGTCGTCGAGGGCATCCTCGACTTCGCCGCCGAGCTGAGCGCGTACGGCGAGCAGCACTTCGGCGAGCCCGCGGCCGCCGTCGGCCTCGCCGTCCCCGGCATCGTCGACGAGGAGCGGGGCATCGCCGCCTACGCGGCCAACCTCGGCTGGCGTGACGTACCCCTGCGCCGCCTGCTGTCCGAACGGCTCGGCGGCGTCCCCGTCGCCCTCGGCCACGACGTGCGCACCGGCGGTCTCGCCGAGGGCCGGATCGGCGCGGGCCAGGGCGCCGACCGCTTCCTCTTCGTGCCGCTCGGCACCGGCATCGCGGGCGCCATCGGCATCGACGGCCGGGTGGAGGCGGGTGCGCACGGCTTCGCGGGCGAGATCGGCCACATCGTCGTACGGCCGGGTGGGGCCCCCTGCCCTTGCGGACAGCGCGGCTGCCTGGAGCGGTTCGCGTCCGCCGCCGCGGTGAGCGAGGCATGGGCCGCCGCCTGCGGGGACCCGGAGGCGGACGCGGCCGACTGCGCCAAGGCGGTCGCGTCCGGCGACCCGAACGCCGTACGGATCTGGCAGGAGGCGGTGTCCGCCCTCGCCGACGGCCTGGTCACCGCCCTCACCCTGCTGGACCCCCGCACCTTGATCATCGGTGGCGGCCTGGCCGAGGCGGGGGAAACCTTGTTCACACCACTGCGGGACGCCGTCCGGCAGCGGGTCACTTTCCAGAAGCTGCCGTCCATCGTCCCCGCGGCGCTCGGGGACACGGCCGGTTGCCTGGGCGCCGGCCTCCTGGCCTGGGATCTCCTCGACCGAACCGACCGTACGGAGGTAACTCCCTGATGGCAGCCGACCTAGGGGCACGGGACAGCGCTGAATCTGCGGCTACCGCCGCGCGGGCGCGACCAGCCACAACGCACCCGCACCCCGCGACGGGCCAAGTCCCCCTCATCCTGTCCGGCGCCAACGTGGTCATGCCGACGGGAACGGTCAAAGAAGGCCAAGTGGTCGTCGACGGCACCCACATCACCGCCGCAGCCCCGGAGAACGCCCACCGCATCGACCTCACCGGCTACTACGTGGTGCCCGGCTTCGTAGACATCCACAACCACGGCGGCGGCGGAGCCTCGTTCACCTCAGGCACGCCGGACGACGTGGTCACCGGCATCCACACCCACCGCCTGCACGGCACCACCACCCTCGTCGCCTCCACCGTCACCGGCGACATGGACTTCCTGGCCCACCGCGCGGGCCTGCTGTCGGAGCTGGCCGAGCAGGGCGACATCGCCGGCATCCACTTCGAGGGCCCGTTCATCTCCCCGTGCCGCAAGGGCGCCCACTCCGAGCAGCTGCTGCGCGACCCCGACCCCGCGGACGTGCGCAAGCTGATCGACGCGGCGCGCGGCCACGCGACGATGGTCACCCTCGCCACCGAACTGCCGGGCGGCATCGACTCCGTACGCCTGCTGGCCGATCACGGCGTCATCGCGGCGATCGGGCACACGGACGCGACGTACGAGCAGACGGTGGAGGCGATCGAGGCAGGTGCGACGGTCGCCACGCACCTCTTCAACGCGATGCCGCCGCTCGGCCACCGCGAGCCGGGCCCGATCGCGGCACTCCTTGAGGACGAGCGGATCACGGTCGAGCTGATCAACGACGGCACCCATCTGCACCCGGCGTCCTTGCAGCTGGCGTTCCATCACGCGGGCGCGGACCGGGTCGCGTTCATCACGGACGCGATGGACGCGGCCGGCTTCGGCGACGGCCGCTACATGCTCGGGCCACTGGAGGTGGAGGTCGCCGACGGCGTGGCACGTCTCGTCGAAGGCGGCTCGATCGCGGGATCCACCCTCACCCTCGACCGCGCCTTCAAGCGGGCGGTGACGATCGACCGGCTTCCGGTCGAGGACGCGGTGGCCGCCCTGTCCGCCAACCCGGCCAGGCTGCTGGGCCGCTACGACCGCATCGGCTCGCTGGAGCCCGGCAAGGACGCCGACCTGCTGGTGCTGGACTCCGGGTTCGACCTCAAGGGCGTGATGCGCCGGGGCGAATGGGTGGTTGAGCCGCAACTGGGCTGATCTGTCCTGCTGTTGGGGGCGGCGGTTGTCCTGCGAGACTGGGACGGCCGCCGCCCTTTTGGCATGATCAAGGCCACCGGGCGGAGGGTCCGGCGGACAGACGGCGAACACATGCTGAATTTCTTCGGGGGAGGTCGGCCCGGGTGATCCTCACGGTCACACTGAACACCGCTCTCGACATCACCTACCGGGTACGGGCGCTGCGTCCGCACGCGTCCCACCGGGTCTCCGAGGTGACGGAACGCCCCGGCGGCAAGGGCCTGAACGTGGCCCGGGTGCTGGCGGCCCTCGGCCACGAGGTGACGGTCACCGGCTTCGCGGGCGGCGCGACGGGACGTGTCGTCCAGGATCGGCTGACGGCCACCCCCGGTGTGGTGGACGCGCTGGTCCCGGTGACGGGCGCGACCCGCCGCACGATCGCCGTGGTCGACGAACGGACCGGCGACACGACCCAGCTCAACGAACCCGGCCCGACGGTCACCCCCGCCGAGTGGTCCGCCTTCCAGGAGGCCTACGGCGACCTCCTCGCCTCCGCCTCCGCGGTGGCCCTGTGCGGCAGCCTGCCGCCGGGGGTGCCGGTGGGGGCGTACGCCACTCTGGTGCGCTCGGCGAAGGCCGCCGGGGTTCCGGTGCTCCTTGACACCGGCGGCGAGGCACTGCGCCGCGGCATCGCCGCCCGCCCGGACCTCATCAAGCCCAACGCCGACGAACTGGCCGAACTGACGGGCTCCCACGAGCCGCTCCGCGCCACGCAGGACGCGCGCAGACGGGGCGCCCGAGCGGTCGTAGCCTCCCTGGGCGCGCAGGGCCTCCTCGCGGTGACCCCCGAGGGCCGCTGGCGCGCCACCCCGCCCACCCGCCTCCACGGCAACCCGACGGGCGCGGGCGACTCGGCGGTGGCGGGCCTGCTGTCGGGGTGGGTGGAGCGACTGCCCTGGCCGGACCGCCTGGCCCGCGCCGCAGCGCTGAGCGCGGCAAGCGTCGTGGCGCCGGTGGCGGGCGAGTTCGACCGGAGGACGTACGAGGAGCTGCTGGGCCGGGTGGCGGTGACCGGAGAGGTCACCGCGGCCTGACGGCTACGACGACGACTTGACCCAGCCCTTGACCAGCCACATCTGGTCGAGGAGCGCGTCGCACTGGTTGCCCTGCTCGCACGAGATCTTGATCGTGTTCGTGCCCTTGTTGAGCTGGAGCCAGTTGTAGGTCTTCGTCCAGCCCTTCTCGTAGTCGCCCTCGGGGCCGCCCGCCCAGTTCTTCAGGTCGACCGGGCTGTCGGAGGCCGTGCCGTTGACGGTGAGGGTGGCGTTCTGGTCCTTGCCGGGGACGCTGTAGCCGACGAACACGGTGTACTTGCCGGACTTCGGGATGCCGCTGACGGTCCAGGTGACCGAGGAGCCGACCTGGTTGAAGCCGGCGACATAGATGCCGCCGTCAGCCTTGGCGCCCTTGATGTCGGACGCGGTGGCGGCCGTGCCGCCGAGGGCGAGGGCCTTGGCGTCGATCGTCGGCAGGTCCTCCTCGGCCGCCTGGCTGTTGCTGTTCGACGGGCTCGGCGCGCTGCTCTGCTGGGACTGCGTCGGCGTCGAGTCCGCCTTGCCGTCGGCCTTGTCCTTGTCGTCGTCGCCGCCCAGCATGGCCACGCTGATGCCGATGACGACCGCGGCGACGACCGCGATGGCGCCGATCAGCAGGCCCTTGGTGTTGGGGCCCCCACCGCGGCCCGCCCCGGACCCGCTGCCGCCGCTGTAGGACGGCTGCTGGGTGGTCTGGGCGCCGCCGGGCAGCGTCTCGGGCGCGGCGTAGTGGGCGTTCGGCTGGCCGTAGGCGCCCTGCTGTTGCGGTATCGGGGGCGCGGCCTGCTGCGGCTGGCCGTACTGGCGCTGCCCGACCGCTCTCACCCGGTTGACCGAGCCCGGGTAGCCGTAGCCCCCGCCACCCGACGGCGGCTGGGCTCCGTTGGCCTGCCCGTCGGCGTAGAGGTAGCCGAACGGGTCGTCGTCCTCGGGCGTACTCGCGCCGTTGTTGCCGGACGTCATCCCTTGGTACTCCTCACCAGGTGCGGGCGTTGCGGTATAGCCGGTCAGACTGGCGAGCCTACCCGCTCCCGCTGGCCCAAACAGGTGACTCAGACCGCATCAGCTCGCTGACCTGGGATTCACCCCGCGCGTCTGTGTTGTTTGGGACGAGATCGTTTCTCTACGTACATCCGCTCGTCGGCGGACTTCAACACTTCGTCCGCGGTCATGCCGCAGTGTGCCCACCCGATCCCGAAGCTGGCGCCGACGCGGACCGCCCGGCCCTCGGCCCGGATGGGCTGGATGATCTCGTTGCGAAGGCGTACGGCGAGGTCCTCGGCGTCGGCCCGGCCGAGTCCGTCGGCGAGGATCACGAACTCGTCGCCGCCGAGCCGGGCGACGGTGTCGCCGTCGCGGACCTGGCGGGTCAGCCGCCGGGCGACCTCGATGAGAACCGCGTCACCCGCGTTGTGCCCGAACCGGTCGTTGATCGACTTGAAGCCGTCGAGGTCGCAGAAGAGCACCGCGAGCCCCTTGGAGCCGTCGTCGCGCTCGCTCTCGTCCGGGGCGACGGTGTGGACATGGTGGTCGTAGCCGTCGAACGCCGCCGCGGCCGGCCGGAAGTCGAAGCCGTGGCCGTTGGCGTCGTACACGGCGGGGTGGCCGTAGGCCGCGTCGGTGGACTCCAGGGCGCCCGCGTGGGCGGGGCGCTTGCACAGCCGGGCGGCCAGGCGGGCGCGCAGCTCGGCGGAGTTCGGCAGTCCGGTGAGGGAGTCGTGGGAGGCGCGGTGGGCGAGCTGGAGCTCGCGGCGCTTGCGGTCCTCTATGTCCTCGACGTGGGTGAGCAGGAAACGGGGCCCGTCGGCGGCGTCCGCGACGACGGAGTTGCGCAGGGAGACCCAGACGTATGTGCCGTCGCGGCGGCCGAGGCGGAGTTCCGCGCGGCCTCCCTCGGCCGAGGTGCGCAGCAGCGTGCCGATGTCCTCGGGGTGGACGAGGTCGGAGAAGGAGTAGCGGCGCATGGCGGAGGCCGGGCGGCCGAGGAGCCGGCAGAGCGCGTCGTTGGTCCTGAGGATCCGGCCGTGCTGGTCGCCGCCCATCTCGGCGATGGCCATGCCGGAGGGGGCGTACTCGAAGGCCTGCCTGAAGCTTTCCTCACTGGCGCGCAGGGCCTGCTGATCACGCTCCAGCCTGACCAGTGCCCGCTGCATATTCGCGCGTAGACGTGCGTTGCTGATGGCGATCGCCGCCTGGAACGCGTACATCTGGAGCGCCTCGCGCCCCCATGCGCCCGGCAGCCGGCCGTTGCGCGGCCGGTCCACGGACAGGACGCCGATCAGCTCGCCGCATGCGCCGCCCTGCACGCCGGGCGTGTACATCGGCGCGAAGAGGCGGTCGGAGGGGTGCCACTCGTCCTCGAAGCGGGGCGCGGGCCCGTCGGTGTACCACTGCGGGACGTCGTCGTCGTCGAGGATCCAGCCCTCGGTGTGCGGGATGAACACCAGGTCGCCCCAGTGCCGCCCCATGCTCAGCCTGCGCTCCCAGGAGTCGCGGGAGCCGACGCGGCCGGTGATCAGGGCCTCGGCGGCGGGGTTGCCGGCGAAGGCTGCGACGACGAGGTCGCCGTCGGGGCGTACGAGATTGACGCACGCGAGCTCGTAGCCGAGGCCGGTCACGACGCCGTCGGCGACGGTCTGTAGTGTGTCCGCCAGGCTACGGGCCGTGTTCATGTCAGCCATGACCTGGTGCAGCTGTCGCAGGGTCGCAAGACGGACATACGGCTCCGACTCGGTCTCCACGCTCGCCCTCCCCCCGAGACCTCGCAGCGAATCAAGGGTTCTACTTCGGCGTAACTTCCCTTGCTAGTTCCCCGCCACTGAATCACAGCGCGCTGCTCACTCGGTACACAGGGTCAACAATTAATGGCCCTTGTGACTCAAGTCACAGGTAAACGTGAACAATTGAGCGGTGTTTCTGCGTTTTTCCTGTGTGTTTCCTGAACGCAAACTTTGTGCGTGTGTGGAGACCGAAGTCTGCCGGAACTCCGTGGGAAGTCCGTCGGGAGTCCTAGGTCCGGTCTCGGCCCTCGGCCCGATGTGCCGGATGCGGGACCGACACTAGCGTTTCCGGCGTGCCGAACACTTCCCCTCCCCCCGCAGCGCCCGTGACCGCCGTCCTCCCCGCCTCCCGGAGCGCCTCCGGGCATGCTGTGGGAGTGAGCAACGACGAGTTCCGTGCCGCGATGTCACGACTGGCCGCGGGTGTGGTCCTGGTGACCGCGCTGGAGCCGCCGCTGGACCCCGACGACCCGCACGCCCCGGCCGGCGAGGACGTCGGCATGACGGCGACGGCCTTCATGTCGGTGTCCCTGGACCCGCCATTGGTGCTGGTCAGCCTGCGTGACGGCTCCCGCATGGACGATCTGCTCGCCGAACAGCCGCTGTGGGCGGTCTCGGTGCTCTCCGAGAGCCAGCGCCACATCGCGGGCCGCTTCGCCATGAAGGGCCGCGTCAGCGACCGGCTGCTGTTCGCCGACATCCCGTACGTCCGCGGCAGGGAGACCGGCGCCCCGCTGGTGGGCGGCGCCCTGGCCACCCTGGAGTGCCGCACCGAGCAGCGGGTGACGGCCGGTGACCACACTCTGGTGATCGGCCGTGTCCTGTCGGCCTCGCTGCCGAGCTCGGACGGAGGACCGTTGACGTATTTCCGCGGGCGTTACCGGCAGTTGGGATGAAGCACCGTCCGGGATGAACCCGCGGTGCCCGCAACGGCACGTCACGCACACAATTCCCGTGGCGGTCGGCCGATCACCCGCTTTACCGTTCCGGGATGACGTCGACCACTTCCGCGCCCCGCCTCGAAAAGATCACACCCGTGAACTTCGAGGCCGCGACCGGCATACGCGTACGCCCCGAGCAGGAATTCGCGGTCTCCCCCGTGATGCAGTCCCTCGCCGAGGCGTATGTCCATCCCGAGGGCGTCGCCTGGCCGCGTCTGATCGTCGACGGCGACCGTCCGGTCGGCTTCCTGATGGCCTTCCTCGACATCGACTGGCCCGGCGACGGCGGCACCCTCCGGCGCTCCGGGCTGTGGCGCCTGAACATCGCCGCCGGCGAACAGGGGCGCGGATACGGCCGGTTCGCGGTCGAGTCCGTCGCCGCGGAGATCCGCCGCCGGGGCGGCAGCCGGCTGTACGTCACCTGGCACCCGGGCGCGAACGGCCCCGAGGACTTCTACCTCGGGCTCGGCTTCCGCCCCAACGGGGAGACGAGCGAGGGGGAGACGGTGGGGGTGTTGGAGCTCGGCGACTAGACCGGGCCCTTAGACCGGCCCGTGGATCGGGCCGACGTCGAGCCGGGACAGCCGCGCGGGGTCCGTCACGATGTCGATCACGGCGATCCGGTCGCTTACGAACGCAAACTTCAGCGCCCGTTCCATCCGCCCCGCGACCAGCACCACGACCCCCGCCGCGCCGTCGATCAGCGCGTGCCCGCAGACCAGGGCGGGCCGTGCGGTGAGGGCGGCCGATCCGAACGTCGACGCGCCCCGCGCCACCGCCGCCGCGCCGGTCGTCACCCCGGCCTCCGAACGCGCGACGACGTCCGGGTCCAGGACGTCGAGCAGCCCGTCGAAGTCACCGTCCCGCGCGGCGGCGAGGAAGGCACCGACGATCTCCCGCTGCCTGCGCTGCCCGGCCGCGCCGGTCTCCGGCACCTCCGCGCCCCGCACCCGTCGACGGGCCCGGCTGGCGAGCTGACGCGCGGTGGCCGGCGTACGGTCCACGACGGCTCCCACCTCGTCGTAGGACACCCCGAACAGGTCGTGCAGCACGAACGCCAGCCGTTCGGAGGGCGTCAGGGTGTCCAGTACGACGAGGAGGGCGACGCCGACCGAGTCGGCGAGGAGGGCGTCCTGCTCGGGATCGGTCGCGGTTGCGGAAGCGAAGGAAAGGGCGGCCGGACGGTCGGGCGGGGGCGCCGCGGGGTCCAGGGGCAGTTCCGCGCGGGACCTGCGGGAGCGGAGCATGTCCAGGCAGACCCGGCCGACGACGGTCGTCAGCCAGCCGCCGAGGTTGTCGACGCGGGTGGTGTCGGACCGGCTCACCCGGAACCAGGCCTCCTGCACCGCGTCATCGGCCTCGGCGGCCGAGCCGAGCATGCGGTGGGCGACGGCACGGAGGTGACCGCGGTGCGTCTCGAAACGCCGGGCGAGGAAGTCGGCCTCGTGGGTGGGGTGGCCGTCGCTGTGGTGGAGGCCGTCGGTGGGGTGGGGGTCCTCGGTGTGGTGGGGGTCGTCGGCGCTCATCTGTGGCAGCCTCTCGTCGCGGTCCGTCGTCAACGGCTTGACGGATGGCGCGGCGAAGATGTGACAGCCGAGCTCCTCCGGAGTCACCCCCGGTCGTTATCCCCAGTCCCGCCCGGACCGTCCCCGCTTGGTGTCCGACCGCTGCTTCTTCTCCCTCAGCCGCCGCTCGTTGATCCCACGGGGAATCCGGGTGGGCTTGCGCGGCTTGGGTGGCGGGGCCGTCGCCTCGGCGAGGAGCGCGGCCAGGCGTACGGCGGCGGTCTCGCGGTTGCGCCACTGGGAGCGGTGCTCGGAGGCGCGGACGGTGACGACACCGTCGACCAGCCGCCCGGCCAGCCGCTGCAGCGCCCGCTGCTTCCACACCTCGGGCAGCGACTCGGTGCCGGCCACGTCGAACCGCAGCTCGACCTGGGAGTCACTGGTGTTGACGTGCTGGCCGCCCGGACCGCTCGACCGCGAGAAACGCCACATCAGCTCGGCCTCGGGGAGCGAGACGGAGCCACGGATGACGTAGGGACCAGACATGCCGTCCATGTTCCCGCGTCTGTCCGGTCCACGTCACGCGAATATCCCCTCAGAGTGCTCTTTGGCAAAGAAAGTAAAGACACATGGAACTTGAGGCACCCCTCTCTGCGTTCATAGGGGTAGCTGTAGCTTCTAGCCGTACCGCAACGAGGGAAGGGACTCCCAAACAATGGCTGTAAGCCTGTCCAAGGGTGGCAACGTCTCGCTCACCAAGGAGGCTCCGGGCCTGACCGCCGTCACCGTGGGCCTCGGCTGGGACGTCCGCACCACCACCGGCACGGACTTCGACCTCGACGCCTCGGCGATCGCGGTCAACCCCACGGGCAAGGTCTACTCGGACGCCCACTTCGTCTTCTTCAACAACAAGCAGACGCCGGACAGCACGATCGTCCACACCGGTGACAACCGCACCGGCGAGGGCGCCGGCGACGACGAGGCGATCAACGTCAACCTCGCCGGCCTCCCGGCCGACGTCGACAAGATCGTCTTCCCGGTCTCGATCTACGACGCGGAGAACCGCTCGCAGAACTTCGGCCAGGTCCGCAACGCCTACATCCGCATCGTCAACCAGGCCGGCGGCGCCGAGATCGCCCGCTACGACCTGTCGGAGGACGCGGCCACCGAGACCGCCATGGTCTTCGGCGAGCTGTACCGCAACGGCGCCGAGTGGAAGTTCCGCGCGGTCGGCCAGGGCTACGCCTCGGGCCTCGTGGGCATCGCGCAGGACTTCGGCGTCAACGTCTGATCCGACGCCATCCAGCACTGGAACCCCTGGCTTCGGCCGGGGGTTCCCGCGTTCTGCGTGGCAGGGGCCTTCGATAGGTTGCCCGAATGATCCTCGACCCGCTCCCCCTCACCCCCGACCACGACATCCCGGCCCCGGTCCTCACCGAACTCACCGCCCTCTACGCCTCCAACCGCGACTTCCACGCGCTCAGCGGCGACTTCCCGGACCCGGAGGACATCCGCCCGGAGCAGGTGGCCGCCGCGCTGGCCGAGGAGTTGCGGGTGCCCGGGGCGGAGGTGCTGCTCGCGCGCAGCGCCGGGCAGCTGGTCGGAATCGTGATCACGCTGGACCGGCACCCCGACCCGTCCGACCCGGACCCCTGGATCGGCCTGCTGATGGTGGACGCGGGCGCCCAACGCCAGGGGCACGGACGCCGGTTGGCCGCCCTCGTCGAGGACCGCTTCCGTACGGCGGACCGCACCGCCGTACGCCTCGCCGTCCTCGACAACAACCCCGACGCCCTCACCTTCTGGACGGCCCTCGGCTACGAGACCATCGGCTACGGAAGAGACCGCGAACTCGACCGCGCCTGCACGGTCCTGCGCAAGGAGCTCACCGCGGATCCGACGTGAGGGACGGGGCCGCCGTCACGCCTCGTCCGGCTTGCCGTCCCCGTACAGCCAGTCCTCCCAGATCGCGTCGAAGTCCTCGTCCGGCGCCATCTTCTCCACGTACGCCGTGAAGTCGTCGGTGTCCGCGTTGCCGTGGCGGTGGGCCTTGGTCCAGCCCTGGACGATGTCGTAGAAGGTGTCGTCGCCGACGGTCTGGCGGATCTTGTGGATGACCATCGCGCCACGCTCGTAGACGGGGTGGTTGGAGATGCTCTCGGCGTCGGTCGGCTTCGCGGGCGGGAAGGACCAGATGTCCTCGTAGTCGTCCTCGCCGTGGTCGTACCGGGCGTCGAAGGTCTCCTGGGCGCTGTCGCCGCCGTGGTCCTCGTCCCACAGCCACTCGGCGTAGGTCGCGAAGCCCTCGTTCAGCCACATGTCCTGCCAGGTCTTCGGCGTCACGGAGTTGCCGAACCACTGGTGGGCGAGTTCGTGGACGAGTGTTTCGGTGTCGGGGGTGCCGGGGAAGACGGGGCGGTTCTGGGTCTCCAGGGCGTATTTGGCGGCATTCGCGCGGTCGATGATCGCGCCCGTGGAGGAGAAGGGGTACGGGCCGAAGTTGTCCTCGGCCCAGTCCATGATCTCGGGGATCCGGGCGATGGCCTTGCGGCCGGGGCCGTCCTGGTCCGGTGTCACGGCCGCGTACACGGGCAGGCCGCTGTCGGTGGTAGAGCGTTGGATGACGTAGTCGCCGACGGCGAGCGTGGCGAGGTAACTGGCCATCGGTTCGGAGGTGCGCCAGTGGAAGGTCATCCGGCCGTCGCGGGGCGTGCGGTTCAGCAGCTCGCCGTTGGAGACCGCCTCGAACCCCTCCGGCACGCTCACCTCGATGTCGTACGACGCCTTGTCGGAGGGGTGGTTGTTGGCGGGGAACCAGGCCATGGACCCGACCGGCTCGCCGAGCGCGAGCGCCCCGGCCTCGGTCGGCAGCCAGCCCTCCTTGGAGCCGTCGGCGTCGGTGATCGTCGCCGGGGTGCCGGAGTAGCGGACGGTGACGCGGAAGGTCTCGCCGTCGGCGAGGTCGTCGTGGGGGCGGACGGTCAGCTCCTGCCCGGCGCGGTTCCAGCGGGCGCTCTTGCCCTCGACCTTGACGTCCTTGACGTCCATCCCCTTGAGGTCGAGGTCGAAGGCGGAGAGGTCCTGGGTGGCGCGGGCGGTGAGCGTGGCGGTGCCGGAGACGTGCTCCTCCTCGGGCTCGTAGGCGAGATCGAGGTCGTAGTGGGTGACGTCGTAGCCGCCGTTGCCGGCCTTGGGGAAGTACGGGTCGCGCAGTCCGGAGGATCCGGGGGTGCCCTGGACTCCGCTGTCGCACGCGGTGAGGACGAGCAGGGCGGAGGCGACGGTCAGGGCAACGGGCGCGAATCGGGACATGCCATGATCCTATGAGGCGCCTCCACACCGGCGCGGGGACTCCGGGTGAGACGTGACACCATCACCTCCGTGCTCGACATCGGCTACGCCCTCTCCACCCGCTTCCCGGACCCCCCGCAGACGGACTACCGCCGCGCGGACGTCCGCGCCCTGCGGCACGACCTGTTCTGCGGAGACGTCTACCTCGCCGACACCAAGGCGGACCGGGAGTTGTCCACAGCCTGGGGATGGGTGCCGGTGCTCGACTTCGCCTGGGCGCTGTGCGACATCACCGAGCGGCTGGACCGGGATCCGGCCGGCTCCCGCGCCTCCCGCCCCCAGCACGCCGAACTGGACTTCACCGAGTCCACGGACCGCATGCTCTTCGAGCGCCGCTTCGGCTGGGTGGACATCGAGGCGGACTGGATGCCCGCCGAGGAGGCCCCGCTGTCCTTCTCGCACAGCGAACTGCGCCGCGAGGCCCGGGACTTCCTGCACGACCTGATCGCCGACCTGATCGACCTGCACGAGGACCTGGGCGAGAACCCGGCCATCTGGACACTCCAGGCCCGCTATCCCCGGGTGTCGTGAACCGGGAGGCGTGAGCCCGGTGTCGTAAGCCGTAAGCCCTGAGCCCGGAGCCCGTGCCTTCGGCGGAGGGCGCTGCCTCAGCCGGTGCCCGCATACGACAACGCCGACCCCCAAGACCGTCCCAGGTCCTGAAAGCCGGCGTCACACGGTTCCGGTGGCTCAGCCGCCGTTGACCGGACCGAGCTCGATGTCCGACACCGAGAGGCTGAGCGACTTCACCGAACCGCCGGTCAGGACGGGCAGGCCGTTCGGGCCCTGCTCGAACGTGGCGGTCAGGCCCTCCACGGAGCCGCTGACGGAGAGACCGCCCGCGACGTTGTCGAGCTCGGTGTCGGCTATCTCACGGGTCTCGATGCGCGAGGTGTTGCTCATGCTGATGAGCGTCCTTCTTCTCTGGTGGATGGGGCACACTGCGTGGCGGCGCACTGCGGCGGGAATCCCATGCCCCATGCATGACTCCCGCCATGCCTGGATCGAAGCACGCCCGGGCAGGGCGCGGGCACTCGAACGCCTGCCCCTCTACGCACCGTTCACAGCATGGGCCAAGCGCGTCCTTCACCCTCGTAGGCCCTCCACCGATCGGCCTTCATCCCTCCACCCGGATTCCCAGCTGCGCCGCCAACACCGGTGCCAGATCGAGCAGTTGGCCCGAACTGATCACCGCGCCCGACAGCCGGTCCACACCCCGCACGATCTCCAGCTCCGCCGCCGCCCGCAGATCGACGTCCGTCAGCGTGGCACCGGTGAGGTCCACCCCCTTCAGCGCGCAGTCCACGAACTCCACCCGCTCCAGCCGGGCGCCCCCGAAGTCCGGCTCCAGCAGGACGCAGCCCTCGAAGACCACGTCTCTGAGCTTCGCCTTGCGCAGGTTGAGGTAGTCGATCTTGCCGCCCCGGATCAGCACCCGCTCCAGCACGGCGCCGTGCAGCTGCACCCCGCCCAGCCGGGCGTCCACCAGCTCCACATCGCGCAGATTCGACTCGGCGAGGTCGGTGCCGACGCCCCGTAGGCCGGTGAGGACGGAGTCGAGGATCCGGGCGTGCCGCAGTCTCGTCTCGTCCAGGGCGCAGCCCCGCAGCGCGCAGTCCATGAAGCGGGCGCCCGCGCCGTCCTGCCCGACGAGCTCCTCCTCCCGGAACTCCAGCCCGTCGTAGTCCCCGTCCGGCTCCAACTCCCCGTCCCGGAAGGGCTCCAGCGGCGGCAGCCGCACCTCGGGCCGCCGCGCACCCTTCACGCCGCCCTGACCCATCACTTTCTTCGCCATGCCCCCATGCTGCACCCGGCCACTGACAATCAACGTGACCTGCGGAAACACCGCCGATGTCACATTCCGGGTGCCCGGACCGTCGTACTCACAAAGAAGGCAAGAAGGCGACCCCGAGCAAGAGGGAGACCCCCAGCCATGCACCGCATCACCGTCATCGGCGGCGGCTTCGCCGGACTCACCGCGGCCATCACCGCCGCCGAGGCGGGCGCCAAGGTCACCGTGTACGAGGCCCACCACACCCTCGGCGGGCGGGCCCGGACCGCCGAGGGGCCGTACCGGACGAACGACGGACCGCACGCCCTGTACAACGGCGGCCCGCACTGGGCCTGGCTCAGGCAGCGCGATCTGATCGGCCCGCTGGCGCCGATCCCGCCCCTGGAGGCGGCCCGGCTGCGGCTGCGGCACCGGGGCGTGCTGCGCCGCACCCCGCCGTTCGCCATGCTCAAGCTGCTGCGGCCCGCCCTGCCCGCGGCGCCCGTCGACGTCGACTTCCTGACCTGGGCCACCAGTATCGCCGGTGAGGAGGGCGCCCGTGCCGCCGCGCACTACTCCGCCGTCGCCCTGTTCCACCACGATCCCGGCGCCCTGTCCGCCGCGTTCGTGCGGGAGCGGCTGCGACGGGCCACCAAGCTGCCGCCGGAGGCGCACTATCCGCGGGGCGGGTGGGCGAGCGTCATCGACCGGATGGCGGCGCGGGCCTGGAACCTCGGGGTCCGGATGGAGACCCTCTCCCGCGTCGACAGCCTGGACGACCTCGACGGCCCGGCGACCGGCGCGCCCGTCGTCGTAGCCACCTCCCTCGACGCCGCCCGCCGTCTCCTCAAGGACGACTCGCTGACCTGGACGAGCGGCCGTACGGCACTCATCGACCTCGCGGTGCGCACCCGGCGCGGGGACGCCTTCGTCGTCTCCGACCTGGACGAGACCGGGTGGCTGGAGCGGTTCACCGCACAGGACCGGTCCCTCGCGCCGGCCCGGGAGCAGCTGATCCAGGGTCAGATCCCGATCGCCCCGCACGAGTCCAAAGGCGACGGCATCGCCCGCGCCGAGCAGCTGCTCGACCTCGGCTTCCCGGGCTGGCGCGAGCGCGTCACCTGGCGGCGCGAGGCTCTCGCGAACGGCCGTACCGGCGCCGTCGACCTGCCCGGCACCAGCTGGCGGGACCGTCCGGCCGTGGACCGGGGCGACGGGGTCTATCTGGCGGGCGATCAGGTCGCCGCCCCCGGTGTGCTGTCCGAGGTCTCCTTCAACAGCGCGCTCACGGCCGTGTCCCTGGCCCTCGGCCGGCACGCCCTTGACCTCAAGCAAGCTTGAGGTTGCAGCATCTTTCAGTCGCCTCCGGCGAGGGGGGGGGGGCGGCGCGGCCGGCCGCAGAGCCCAACAGATGGGGCGGCCCCACCACCGCGAAGCCCGCCCACCCCAGCGCGCCGGCCGCGAGACTCACCGAA
>NZ_JBHYJA010000026.1:5807-19658 GCF_042740355.1 Streptomyces sp. NPDC059010 | reverse complement strand
CACAACCTACACATAGAGTGTGTTTTTCTTCTCTCCTCCCTCCCCCCCCCCCCCCCGGGGGCCCCCCCCCCCCCCCCCCCCCGAGTCCACAGCGATGGGGGACCCCACATGCACGCCATCCGCCTGCACGCCTTCGGCCCGGCCGAGAACCTCACCTACGAGCAGGTCGACGACCCCGCGCCCGGCCCCGGCCAGGTCCGGATCGCCGTAGCGGCGGCCGGTGTCCACCTCCTCGACACCGCCCTGCGCGAGGGCCTGCAGGGCCCGGCACCGCAGCCGCCGACCCTGCCCACGATTCCCGGCCGCGAGGTCGCCGGTGTCGTCGAGTCCCTCGGCGATGGCGTCGCGGCGCTCTGGCTCGGCAGGCGCGTCGTCGCCCACCTCGGCTTCGCACTGGGGGTCCCCCCAGGCTCTTCAAGCACTGGGGGAGGCTACGCCGAGCTCGCCGTCACCGACGTCGACCGCGTCCACGAGATCCCGGCGAACCTCGACTTCGCCGAGGCCGTCGCCATGATCGGCACGGGCCGTACGACGATGGGGATCCTGCAGTTCGCCGAGCTCGGCCCGGACTCGGTCGCCGTGATCCCGGCGGCCGCCGGCGGCATCGGCACCCTGCTCGTGCAGTACACCGCACGCGCGGGCGCCGTCGTCATCGGCCTCGCGGGCGGTCCCGAGAAGGTGGCCCGGGTGCGGGAGAACGGCGCCGCCCTCGCCGTCGACTACACCGACCCTGCGTGGCCCGGGAAGGTCCGCGCCTTCCTGGGCGGACGGCCGGCGACCGTCGTCTTCGACGGCGTCGGCGGCGATGTCGCCCGCGAGTGCGTCGCCCTGCTCGGGCCCGGCGGCCGCCACCTCGTCTTCGGCTGGTCCGGCGCCGGGCTGCACGACGGCGAGCCCTACCTCGTCGACGGCGTCTCCGAGCAGGTACTCGGCCCCGTGATGATGCGGCGGACGGGCGGCCCCGACCCCGTACGCACCCTGGAACTGCGCGCCCTCGCCGAGGCCGCCGCGGGCCGGCTCACCCCGGCCGTGCGGCGCTTCCCGCTCGCCGCGGCGGCGGCCGCCCATCGCGCCCTCGAAACGCGCGCAACCACCGGAAAGGTGGTACTGGAGGTACTGGAGCCATGACCAGCCGCAAGCCCCCGCCCGATCCGACCCCGCACCCCGCCCCAGATGCGATACGTCCCGAACCGTGGTCTTCTGACCGGGTGGACGCCACCCGAACGGGTGAACCCGCCCGGGCCGCCGCCGACGCCGACCCCCGCCGCTGGTGGGGCCTGGTGGTCATAGCGCTCGCGCAGCTCATGGTCGTCCTCGACGCCACCATCGTGAACATCGCGCTGCCGTCCGCCCAGGAAGACCTGGGCATGACCGACGGCAACCGGCAGTGGGTCATCACCGCCTACACCCTGGCCTTCGGCGGACTGCTCCTGCTCGGCGGCCGGATCGCCGACCTGGTGGGCCGCAAACGCACCTTCGTCATCGGCCTCATCGGCTTCGCCGCCGCCTCCGCGCTGGGCGGTGCCGCCACCACGGCCGGCATGCTCTTCGCCGCCCGCGCCCTCCAGGGCGCCTTCGCCGCCGTACTGGCGCCGTCGGCCCTGTCGTTGCTGACCACGACCTTCACCGACCCCAAGGAGCGCGGCAAGGCCTTCGGCATCTACGGCGCCCTGGCCGGCAGCGGCAGCGCGATCGGGTTCATCGTCGGCGGGCTGCTCACCGAGTACCTGAACTGGCGCTGGTGTCTGTACGTCAACGTGCCGATCGCCGTACTCGCCGTCATCGGCGCCCTCGCCCTGCTCCACTCCAGCCCCGGCCACCCGGGCGCCCGCCTCGACGTGCCCGGCGTGCTGCTCGGCTGCGGCGGTCTGGTCGCCATCGTCTACGGCTTCGCCGAGGCGCAGCCGCGCGGCTGGACCGACCCGTTGGTCCTCGCCCTGTTCGCGGTGGGAGTCGTCCTCCTCGCGGCCTTCGTGTGGTGGCAGACGAGGGCCCCCGTGCCCCTCCTCCCGCTGCACATCATCAAGGACCGCACCCGCGCCGGCTGCTTCCTCACCATGGCGCTGGCCGTGATCGGCATGTTCGGACTGTTCCTGTTCATGACCTACTACCTCCAGGTCATCCTCGACTACTCGCCGGTGATGACCGGCCTGGCCTTCCTCCCTCTGACCGTCGCGATCATCACCGGATCCACCCAGATCGCCGCCCGCCTCCTGGACCATGTGGCGCCGCGTCTGCTGATGGCCCCAGGCGCCCTGCTGGCGGCGGTCGGCATGATGCTGCTGACCGGGCTGACGGTGCACTCGTCGTACGCGGCCGACATCCTGCCCGCCCTGATCCTGATGGGCCTCGGCATGGGCCTGATCTTCATGCCGGTGTTCGCCACGGCGACGGCGGGGGTGGCCCCGCAGGACTCCGGGGTGACGTCCGCGACGATCAACACCTCGCAGCAGGTGGGCGGCTCGATCGGTACGGCTCTGCTGAACACCGTCGCCACCACCAGCAGCGCCGCCTACATCACCGCCCATCTCACCGACCCGGCCCAGCGGGAGTCGGTCACGCGGGAGGGCATAGTCCACGGCTACACGGTCGCCATCTGGTGGGCGGCGGCCATCATGCTCCTGGCCGGCCTGGTGGCGGCCCTGATGGTGACGGCGAAGCCCCCGAAGCACGGCGCCGCCCAGGGGGCCCCGGTACCGGAGCAGGTGGCCTGAGAAACGGGGGGAGGGACCCCACCGGACCGCGGAGTCCCTCCCCCACCCTCGTCCCCTTGGGGCGGCCGTGTGTCAGTGCCGCCCGGACACCCGGTCGGCGATCCGCGCCAGCCGCGCCGACTCGGCGCTGTTGGTGAGGTGCTCCCGCCGGTCCGCCGCCCGGTAGGTGGCGTACAGGCCGTGCACGCCGAGCCATCGGAAGGGCTCCGGCTCCCACTTGCGCACCTTGTGCCCGACCCACGGCAGATCGGTCAGCTCGGTCCGCCCGCCCTGTCCGGAGTCCTGCTGCACCAGGTCCCGCAGGGTCCGCGCCGCGAGGTTGGCGGTGGCGACGCCCGAGCCGACGTAGCCGCCCGCCCAGCCGAGCCCCGACGACCGGTCCAGCGTCACCGTCGCGCACCAGTCGCGCGGCACGCCCAGCACGCCCGACCAGGCATGCTCCACGCGCACCCCGCCCAGCGCCGGGAAGAACGCGACGAGGAGCTCCCGCAGCGCCTCGACGGTCGCCGGCTGGGTCCGCCCGTCGTTGTCGGTCCGCGACCCGAAGCGGTACGGCACCCCGCGCCCGCCCAACGCGATCCGCCCGTCGGCGGTGCGCTGCGCGTACATGTAGGCGTGCGCCATGTCCCCGAGCGTCTCGCGCCCGTCCCAGCCGATCGCCGCCCACTGCTCCTCCGTCAGCGGCTCGGTGGCGATCATCGAGGAGTTCATCGGCAGCCAGGTCCGCTTCTGGCCCTTCAGGGCCGCGGTGAACCCCTCGGTGCAGCGCAGCACATAGGGCGCACGGACGGTGCCGTACGGCGTGACGGCGTGCTTGGGCCGGATCTCCGTGACCGGCGTCAGCTCGTGGATAGTGACCCCGAGCGCCTCCACGGCCGCCGCGAGCCCCTTCACCAGCTTCACCGGGTGCACCCGGGCCCCGTGCGGAGTCCAGGTCGAGCCGACCGCGTCCGCGACCTTGATCCGCTCGGCGGTCTCCCGGGCGCCGTACAGCACACGGTCCTTCTCGCCGTACGACACCTCGTGCTCGTGGAAGTCCTTCAACCGGGCCCACTGCGCGGGCGTACGGGCGACTTCGAGGACGCCGCCCTTGTGCACCCCGGCGTCGAAGCCCTCGTCGCCCGCCACCCGGATGACTTCGTCGACCGTGTCGTTCATGGCCTGCTGAAGCCGTACGGCCGCGTCCCGGCCGTGCAGCCCGGCGTAGCGGTCGCGCCCGGCGATGCCGTTGTACAGCCATCCGCCGTTGCGCCCCGAGGCCCCGTAGCCGCAGAACTTCTGCTCAAGAACGGTGATACGGAGGAAGGGGACCGCCTTCTTCAGGTAGTACGCGGTCCACAGTCCCGTGTACCCGCCGCCCACGATCACCACATCCGCGGAGGCGTCCCCCGCCAGCGGATCGCGCACCTCGGGGAGGCCGTCGTCCGCGTACCAGAAGGAGATGCCGCCGTTCACCGCACCACTGACCGAGCTGCTCATGGGAGGACGTTAATTCGGGTGAGCGGTTTCCGGGAGCCCACTAGGGTCCGCAATGTGATCGACATTCCTCAGGAGCTCGCCGCATCACAGCAGATGTACAACGGGGAGGCGGGCAGCGCCTTCATCGCCGGACTCCCGGCCCTGACGGCCGACTTCCTCGACCGCTGGGACCTGAAGACCGACGGACGCCCCATGCACGGCGTCTCCGCCCTGGTCCTCCCGGTCGTCCGCCCCGACGACACCCCCGCCGTCCTCAAGCTGCAACTCCTCGACGAGGAGAGCGTGGGCGAACCGGTGGCCCTGCGTGCGTGGGACGGCGACGGGTCGGTACGGCTCCTGGACCACGACGAGGCCACGGGCACGATGCTCCTGGAACGCCTCGACTCGTCCCGCATGCTCGCGCACCACCCTGACGTCCACGAGTCCGTCCTGGTCATCGCCCGCCTGCTGGCCCACCTCACGTCCTTCCCCGCACCCGCCGGCCTGCGCCGCCTCGGCGACATCGCGCAGGCCATGCTGGAGCAGACACCCTGGGCACTGGAGCGCATCCCGGACCCGGAGGCCCGCCGTGTCGTCGCCGACTGCGCGGCCGCCGTACGGGAGGTCGTGGACGAACCCGGCGACCGCCTCCTGCACTGGGACCTCCACGACGAGAACGTCCTCGCCTCCGGCCGCGCCCCCTGGCTCGCCATCGACCCCAAGCCCCTCGCGGGCGACCCCGGCTTCGAGCTCTGGCCGGCCATCGCCAACCGCTTCGACGCCGACGACATCCGCTGGCGCTTCGACGCCATGACGGACGCACTCGGCCTGGACCGCGCACGCGCGCGTGCGTGGACATACGGCCGCCTCCTGCAGAACTCCCTCTGGGACATCGAGGACGGCCGCCCCCTGGAGGAAGACCAACTGGAAATCGCGAGGCGGCTGCGCGGGCGTTCGTGACTCACCCTCCGCCACCCCCAAATGTCCGCACCCCGCAACAGTGTGAACGCCCTCCGCATGAGCCCTCACCAAACGGGCACGGCTCCCTGGCATGAGCCCCACGAATATGCGCCCCGGCAACTCCCCCGCGCCTGAACCAGAGTTCATACCCGGCCTCGAACTCTCCCGCCGCTTCTACACCGACGCCGTACGCCCCCTCCTGGAGGAGGCCGCCCCCGGCGTCCCCCACTCGGCCGCCCGCATGGGCAGCGGCTCCGAGGTCCTCGGCTACGACACCCCACGCTCCGCCGACCATGAGTGGGGCCCGCGCCTGCAGGTCTTCCTCCACCGCCACGACGTGCCCCGCCATGCCGCCCGCATCAGACACGTACTCGCCGAGCACCTCCCCAAGACCTTCCTCGGCCACCCCACGAACTTCGCCCTCACGGAGGAGGACAAGGAGGAGTCGGACCGCGACATCCGCGTGATGCGAGCCACCGACGGCCCCGTCCACCACCGCGTCGAAGTCACCGGCACGTTCACCTGGTTCACCGAGACCCTCGGCTTCGACCCGACGCAGGGCATCACCACCGCCGACTGGCTGGCCACCCCCACCCAACTGCTCGCCGAGATCACCGGCGGCGCCGTCTTCCACGACGGTCTGCACACCCTGACCCCGTTACGCCGCGCGCTGCGCTGGTACCCCCACGACGTCTGGCTGTACGTCCTGGCCGCCCAGTGGCAGCGCGTCGCGCAGGAGGAGGCGTTCGTGGGCCGCTGCGGCGAGGTCGGCGACGAACTGGGCTCCGCCGTCACGGCCGCCCGCCTGGTCCGCGACCTGATGCGGCTCTGTCTGCTGATGGACCGCCGCTACCCGCCGTACGGCAAGTGGCTGGGCAGTTCCTTCGCCCGTACCGCGGCCGCCCCCCGCCTGACCCCCGTGCTGACGGCGGCCCTCGCCGCCACCGACTGGCACGCGCGCGAGCAGCACCTCGTGCACGCCTACGAGATCGTCGCGCACCAGCACAACCAGCTCCGGCTGACCGACCGCGTGGACCCCGCCACGCGCGCGTACCACTCGCGTCCCTTCCAGGTGCTGCGCGCCGACCGCTTCACCAAGGCCCTGACCGCCCGCATCACCGACCCGGTCCTCAAGGACCTGCCGCCCACCGGGGCGGTGGACCAGTTCGCCGACAGTACGGACGTGCTGACCCACCCCGCCCTGTGCCGGGATCTGGTCAGGGCCGTCCAGCACACGCGGCAGGAGCGTCGGACGCCGTCGCCACTGCCGTCAGTTCCCGCGCCACGGCAGCACCGATCATCCCCGCATCGCCCGCACGCGAGTGGCTGACGACGGTGAGCGTGTAGGCGTCGGCGGTGTGCACGAGGCAGAGGTTCGCCGTGCCGGGCGGGGCGAGCTGCGGCAGCGGAACGACACGGGACAGGGGGCGGCCGTACAAGTGGCTGGGGTTGTCACGCCACTTGAAGGCGGTGCACAGGCTCGTGGTGACCTCGGCGCGCGCCAGGCTCCTGGCCATCGCCCCGGACAGCCAGGGCACGTTGCGGGCGATCGTCTGCAGCGTGGGGAGGATCGCGCGGTGGGTGTCGCAGCGGTGGGGGAACGCCGCGACCAGGTCCTGGCACACCCGCAGCCGGGCCACCGGGGACACGGCGTCGACGGGCAGCGGGATGCGCAGCGCGGTGACGCCGTTGCCGAGCTGCTGTGCGTGGTGGCGGGTCCGCAGGTCGACCGGCACCGTGGCGTAGAAGGGGGCCGCTCCCCCGGGCCAGGAACGCAGTGGGCCGTAGCAGGCGTGCAGGGCACCGGCGTAGGTGCTGAGCAGCAGTTCGTTGAGGGTGGCGCCCCGTCCGCCGGCGGGTTGGCGGCGTGCCGTACGCATCACCTGCGGGTCGAGCTCCACGACGGCCACCGACGGCCGCGGCCGGCCGGGGGAAGCCGACGGCAGGGACCGGCCGACGGCCCCGATCCGGCGCACCTCCCGGCCCAGGGTGCCGGGACGCAGCGGCGGGCGCCGCTGCGCCGCCGCGAGCACATGGGTCGCGGCCGACGCGAGCGGGGGCGACGGTACGGCGTCGTCCATCAGCATCCGGAACAGGGTCTCCAGGGATCTGCCGTCCAGCAGGGCGTGATGGGCGAACAGCACGACGGCCTGCCGGGTGACCAGCAGCCGCCACAGCGGGCGTTCGGGCGGCAGCGCGTGACTGACACCGTCGGTGAGCAGGGACTCCAGGTCCTGGTCCGTGGCGGTGACATGGGCGCCGGGATCGAAGGACCGGGCCGCCGCCCAACGGTGGCCCGACAGTGCCGCCGGCCCGGTCGGAGGCTCAAGGACCCGGCTCATCCGGTCCAGCGCGCCCCAGCGTTCACGCACCCGGGACCGCAGCTGCTCCGGCTCGAACGGCCCTCCGGGAAACAGCCCGGCGATGCCGATCGTCCCCGGCAGCCCGTTGCGCAGGTGCCCTTCCTCGATGGCCGTCAGCCGCATGCTCCGCAGCCTCCTTCGGTGATCAGCCGTGCGGTGAGTCGAAGACGACACAGGCGTTGTGACCTCCGAAGGCGAAACTGTTGCTGATCACCGGGCCGTTCGGGATCTTGCGCGGTTCGGCGGTGACCACGTCCAGCTCACAGCGCGGGTCCAGCCGGGTGAGGCACGCGGTCGGCGGTGCGAGCCCCTCCCGCACGGACAGGGCCGTGATCACGGCCTCCAGCGCTCCGGCCAGCCCCAGGCCGTGCCCGGTCACCGCCTTGGGCGCGGTCACGGGCACCGCGCGCGGGCCGAACAGGGCGGCGATGGCGTGGGCTTCCGCGAGGTCGTTCAACTCGGTGCCGGTGCCGTGCGCGTTGACATGGGTGACGGCGTCCGCCGTCGTACCGGCGTCGGCGATCGCCTGCTCCATGCACGCCCGTGCCCCGGCACCGTCGGGATGCGGTGCCGTCAGATGGTGGGCGTCGGAGGTACGGCCGTAGCCGGTCAGCGTGGCGTAGATCCGGGCGCCCCGCGCATGGGCGAGGTCCAGCCGCTCCAGCACCAGGAAGGCCGCCCCTTCGGCGAGCACGAACCCGCGCCGCGCGGCGTCGAACGGCCGTGACGCGGCGGCGGGATCCTCGCACTCGGTGACCATGGCACCGGCCCGCCCGAAGGCCAGCGCGGTGGTGGGGGTCAGCGGGCAGTCGTGGCCGCCGGCCACCACGACGTCCGCGCACCCGGACCGGATCATCTGCAGCCCCTCCCCCACCGCATGCGTCCCGGAGGCGCACGCGGTGGAGACCGTGAGGCTGGGCCCGGTGATGCCGAGCCCGGCGCTGATCCAGTACGCGCCCGCGTTGTGCATCAGCCGGGGCGCGTAGAGCACGTCGGGATGTCCGATGCCGTTCTCCTGGCTGATCACCCCGCCGTACCCGGTGCCGGTGACCACCGCCCGCCGCCCGGGTGCCACGTGCAGCCCTCCGGCGTCCGTCACGGCGTCCGCGGCCGCGCACACCGCCATCTGCACCGAACGGTCGGCCCGGCGGACCTCCTTGGGCGTCAGGTAGCCGGCCGGATCGAAGCCGGGCATCGGACACGCGGGGTACACGACCGTGCCCTCGGCGTCGAACGTGTGCAGCGTCGTCGCCGGACGGCACCGCGCGAGGCTGTCCCACAGCGCCGCCGGAGTCGCCCCGGCGGCGCAGCGCACACCCAGGCCCGTGACGGCGACGGCGTGCCGGCCGGTCATCGGGCGAGGGGACTGTGGGCGGCGGGGGTGCGCAGGCTCACGATGAGGTCCGCGACATCACCCACGGTGGACACCCCGGTCTTGTCGGTCCCGCGCAGGGACACCCCGAACAATTCCTCCGACGCCGCCTCCAGTTCGGTGATGTCCAGGCTGTCGGCTCCCAGGTCGGCGACGAGCCGCGCCTGTGGCACGACCGCCTCCGGCGGTACCGACATCACCCGCGCGCAGAGCGGGCGCAGCGCTTCCCATACGTCGTCGCCGTGTTCCACATCCATGCAACTGCCTCCATTCCTGGTGCCGTCAGGGCTGACTCACGCCGACGGCGTCGCCATCCGAGCCCATGTCTCGAACTCCGTGACGACCGCGTCGGCGAGCCGTCTCGCGTCGTCCCGGCGCAGGTTGCCCACCACGGTGAGCGTGAACGCGTCCCCCGCCTGTGCCAGGGCGAAGCTGACGGTGCCCGGGTGCTGCAGGGGCGGCAGCCCCACGGTGCGCACGAGCCGGCGCCCCTCGAAGGTGCTCGACCCGCCGGGCCACTTCATGGCTGTGGTCGCGGTCGCCGCGAAACAGGAACGGCGACCGCGGTCGGTCAGCAGTCCGGTCACCCACGGCCCGGTCCGCCGCACCGCTTCCGCGGCGGGGAACAGCACACCGGCATGCACGGCGGCCCGTTCGGGCACCGAGGCCAGAGCGGCCTGACACGCCCGCAGCCGCGCCACGGGCCCGTCCACGTCGACGGGCAGCGGAACCCGAACGACCGTGAGCGTGTTCCCGAGTTCCCGGGGATTCGCCCGGGTCCGCAGATCACACGGTACGGCCGTGTAGGCGGGCTCCTCCCGCTGCCGCCAGCCCCGCACCGGCCCATAGCTGGCCCGCAGCGCCCCGGCCACCGCGCCCACCAGCAGCTCGTTCAGCGTCGCGCCCCGGCCGTCGGCGGGCTGCCGGCGTGCCGACCGCACCAGGTGCGCGGGCAGTTCACTCACCGCGACCGAGGCGTACGTGTCTCCCGGCGACCGCATCGGCAGGGCCTGTCCGACGGCCGCCATCGCCCTGAGTTCCCGGCCCGCGGCGCGCAGCCCGGTACGCGCCAGCGGCACCGACCGCGCCGACTCCCGTGCCGCCACCGGGCTGTCCGTCAACAGGCGCATCAGCGTCGCCAGGGAGCGCCCGTCCAGCAGCACGTGCTGGGCCACCAGCGCCAGGGCGAATCCGCCGCCGTACGCCGCGCCCGGGATCACATGCAGCCGCCAGGGCGGAACGGCGCCGGTGAGCGGCCGGTCCACGCTGCGCGCCCAGAGGTCGTCCAACTCGGTCCCGGTCACGGTGACATGCACGGCGGGATCGAACGGCCCCGGTACCGCCCAGCGCACCCGCCCGCGACGCCGGAACGGCCCCCGCCGCGCCGTCCCGGCGTCGTCCGACGGCCCGGCGAGCACACAGTTCATCCGCTCCAGGCCCGTCCACCGCTCGGCGACACGTGCCCGCACCTGATCCACGTCCGGCTGTTCACCGGAGAAGACCGCCGCCAGGCCGATGACTCCCGGACACCCGTTGAGCAACAGCATCTCGTCGGCACAGGACAGTCTCATGCGACGGGTCGCCCACCCTTCCTGGTAAACGACGTCACCCTACACGCAGGGTTACGAACAATCACTCAACGCACATGGCGCGCCCAACAGTCCGACGCCCGCCCCGTGGTGGAGCGGGCGTCGGACGAACGCTTCACACGCTCTACTTGAGCGCCGCGCTGTTGCAGCCCATGTCCGAGCCGAGGTGGGTGTCCTGCGCACCCGGGTTGCCCTCACCGTTGAGCGCGTTCGCCAGCAGGCTGTTGAGGACGCCGACGCTGCCGAGGACGTCGACGTTCATGTCGTGCGAGCGGCACTCGATGCCCTGCTGGATGTCGAGGTCGTGAGCCCCGCCCTCGCCGTGGGCGACGGCGGTGCCGACGCCGAACGAACCGACACTGCCGAGGACGGCGCCCACGAGGGCAACCTTGTGAAGCTTGCGCATTTCTTCTCCGTTGGTCGAGCAGATGTGCTGTGCAGCAGATCGAGTTGGAACGGTGGACAACTACGGGAGGGATCAGCCGAGCTTCGGCAGACCCAACTGGCCCACGGGGGGCGCCTGAACCTGTCCGAGGCCAAGCCCGGGCACCTGCGGCACGCCGCCGCCCGTCGGGACCAGCGGGTTGATGAGCGGGTTCACCTGGGGGTTCACCTGCGGGTTCACCTGCGGGGCAACCCGCGGCGGCGGCTCCGGGTTGAACACCTGGGGCGCGTGGACCTGCGGGGCGACCTGCGGCATGACCTGCGGCGCCGTCTGCGGGGTGACCTGCGGCACGACCTGCGACACCGGCGACTGGGCAGGGGCCTGCGGGGCGGAGCGCGGCCCGTTGGAGGCCTCCGCGGCGCCGCCCGACATGGCCGAGGCGGAGGCGTGACCGCTCTGCGGCTGCGGGGCGGGCGCCGGAGCGGGGGCCGGGGCGGGCGCGGGGGCCGGAGCAGGCGCGGGCGCGGGAGCCGGGGCCGGTGCCGGGGGCGCGTACTGCGGTGCCGGGGGCGCGTACTGGGGCTGCTGGGTAGCGGTCTGCGCGACGCCCGTCGAACGGGCCTCCGCGATGGCGTGCGGCCCCGGGTAGGGAGCGGGAGCCGGGGCTGCGTAGTACTGGGGCGGCGCGTACTGGGGAGCGGGCGCCGGGGCTGCGTAGTACTGGGGTGGCGCGTACTGGGGGGCTGGCGCCGGGGCGTAGTGAGGTGCCGGGTACTCGGGAGCAGGCGCTGGAGCGCCGTACCCGTAGGGAGGATATTCGGCGGCCTCGCTTACGCCGGCGCCGATGGCGGTCAAACCGCCTGCCGCCGCTACGACGAGCGCGGCCTTGTGAAGCTTGCGCATGGAACCCTCGGCCCTTCATTACCTGTGCAGGGAATCCGTTTATTCAGTGCAGTCTTGCGTGCGCTCAGTCTGATATTCGTACTGCGCCCTTACAGGGGTAATGCCTGAGCTGTCATGTGGACTTTCACGCTGGAGCCGGCAGCGGATCCCGTTGCCCCTCTCTGACTGCTGATCGCTGCCCTCTCCCAGCTGGCAACGACAATTAATGGGCCGGGTCACGGGATGAGAAAGTCCGTCACTCAATTGCCATCTATCCGATAAAACGCTATGCGGATCGTCGATGATTTACGGCACGGGCAAATGGGTGAGCACACTCGGACACACGTGACCGGTCATGCACTTCCCTCGTTCCCCACAAGGTCAGAGCAATGGCTACAGCACTTGCACTTCCATATGTTCCACGCACAGGTCAATGAAGGGCCGAGGTTCCATGCGCAAGCTTCAGCAGGTCGCGCTCGTCGTCGCAGCAGCCAGTGGACTGTCAGCCATCGGCGCCGGCCCCAGCGTCGCGGACGCCCCCGTCGCATACCGGGGCGTCACCCCGCCCCCCGTCGGCCAGCAGGACGCCCAGGCCCACACCTGGACCCGCTCGCAGGCCAGCGTGCAGACCCCCGGCAATCAGGCACCGCCGCAGCGCATGGCGGCCCCACAGCGCGGTGCCGAGGTCAGCCCGCAGGTCAGCCCCCAGCTGAGCCCGCAGATCAACCCGCAGCTCTCGCCCCAGCCCACCTCCGGCGAGGGCTACTTCAGCCAGTCCAACCTCTTCCGCCCGGCCCAGGAGTGCAGCCCGCAGTCCCTGCTCAACGCGAACGTGCCGATCGCCGCCCTCGCCGCCGCCGACGCCCGCGGTGTCGACTGCGACCAGGCCAACAGCCAGGCGAACTCCGCCGCGAACGCCCGCGCGACCAGCTAGCACACCGACCGCCACGAGAGCGCTGGTCACAGCCCTTCATTGAAGGGCTGTGACCAGCGCTTTTTCTGTGGGGTATGCGACTTCCGGGTGTTTCTGATACGAGATCAAAAATCCCGGCGTGCCGTTCGGACATATCGGATATTCAGCACTAATCTTCCGTAACTGTACGAAGTCGATCCTTCACGGATCGCACACACACCTCACTCCACCGGAGATGACATGCACAAGCTTCGCAAGGCTGCCGTCCTGGTCGTCGCCCTCGGCAGCGTCGGGCTCCTGGGCGCCGGCACCGCCGCTGCCGACCAGGGCGGCCACGGCGGCAAGGACGGGGGCAAGTTCAGCGTCCTGCAGAGCTCCAACTGCAAGTCGCACGACCTGAACGTCGACGTCCTCGGCCAGGTCGGCATCCTGAACGGCCTGCTGGGCAACGCGCTCAACGGCGAGGGCAACGCCGGTGGGCAGGACACCCACCTCGGCTCGTCCATGGGCTGCAACAACAGCGCGTTCTAAGCGCATGACGGCCGCCTAGCCGGCCGACAGCGGGAACAGAGTCCCGGTACCGAGCCCAGCGCCCGGTACCGGGACTCATTTCTGTGCCCGGATTCATCCTGCCGGGACCTATTTCCCGACATTCGGCCAAGGCGGTGAGAGTTTCCCGAATTCGGCGTGCCTCCGATTAATGCCGAATACTTCCTATTAGCCTCCGTAACTGTTCGAAGTCGATCCGCTACGGATCGCATCCTCTTCACTCCACCGGAGAAGAACATGATCAAGCTCCGCAAGGCTGCCGTCCTGGTCGCCGCCCTCGGGAGCGTCGGAGTCCTGAGCATCGGCGCTGCTCACGCCGACCAGGGCGGATGGGGCAAGAACAGTCAGGGCAAGGGCGGGACGAGCGTCAGCGTCCTGCAGAGCACCAGCTGCAAGTCGCACGACGCCAACGTCGACGTTCTCGGCCAGGTCGGCATCGCCAACGGCCTGCTGGGCAACGCGCTCAACGGCGAGGGCAACGCCGGCGGGCAGGCCACCCACCTCGGCTCGGACATGGGCTGCAACAACAGCGCCTTCGACAAGTAAGCCACACCCACCCCCCGGGGGGGGGGGGGGGCGCGGGGGGGGCGCGGGGGCGGGGGGGGCGCCGGCGGGGGCGGCCGCGCGGGGGCGCGCGCACACAGGGAGAGGGAGCGGGGGCGCGCG
>NZ_JBHYJA010000026.1:0-5797 GCF_042740355.1 Streptomyces sp. NPDC059010 | reverse complement strand
GCCCACCGCGGGGGGCCCCCCCCCCCCCCCCGGCGGGGCTTGGGCGCCAAACCACCCCCCTTACCAAATCAACCCCCCCCCCCCCCCCGGGGCCCCCGCCCGCGGGGCGGGGCCACCGGTCTTTTCCCGACCGGATATCCGCCCGGGAAAGCCGAAAATGCCGGACCGGGAGCAACTCCCGGTCCGGCATTCGCCGTCCGCGCTCAGAACTTGAACTTGAACGTGGGCACCTTGACCCCCTTGGGCAGCTTCGCCGTGTTGGAGCACTCCACGACCGGACCGGACCGCTCGGACTCGTCGTTCGCCAGCCGGCCGTCGGTGAACGCGACGCGCGGATGCTCGGTGACCTCGCAGTCCTGCGCCTGCTTGATGGCGTACCCGCGCTTGTCCTTGATGACCTTCTCGCTCTTCTTGATGCAGACGATGTCCCCCTGGGCGGTGATCGTGCACGCGCCCTTGGAGTCGTCATCGGCGTACGCCGGCGCGGCGGCACCGCTGTAGATCACGGCGAGCGCCCCGAGCAGCCCGGTGACGGTTGCGATCTTCTGTCGACCGATCATGTACTGCGTCCTTTGCAATCGAGGCCCGGGCGACCGCGCCGACGACCGGCGCCCGCCCGAGCCTTGGAGAACGTGGAAATACGGGACTCGCCGCCCGACGCGTTCTCGACTTCGTCCGGCGACGACACTGCTGCAGCCCGGGCGCGCACCCTGAGGGTTCTGCCGCGCGTCCGGGCTGCTTTGCTAAGAATCCGACGGATATCGATGCACCTGCCGTGAGTAACGCCCTAAGAGGCCGACCGTGGCGCGGAGTACGGAGCCATCCGCCCCGCGGTCGTCACGACGACAATCGCAGTGCCCTGAAACTCGCGCATCGATTCCTCGGTGCTTTTATTACTGGGCAGCGGTAGGAGCGGAGTACTCACCGTAGGCGGCTTCCGGCGCGGCCGCCGGCGCGGCGGCGGGCGCGGCGGCGGGCGCGGCCGCGGGCGCAGCGTGCGCCTTGTCGGACGGAGTGCCCCACGTGCCCATGGCGTTGGCCGTCGAGGTGGCCACCGCGGTGACGTTCTGGGCGTCCCAGTCGTCCTCGTGGGCGAACGCGGAACCGGCGGCACCGAAGGCGGACAGCCCTGCGACAGCGGCGGCTACGACGGCAACGCGCTGAAACCTGCGCATAGTTTGACCCTTTCTTCCCGGGCACGAAAGCCCTGGTTGACTACTTAGTGTGAGCATATACACGTAATCCGTAGCAATTTGGGATCTTTGACCCTTCTCTGTGTCGTGTCGGCCCATGGCAACGAGCCCTTTCGTTCGTCCCGCCATGGACGTGAAGGGAATTGAGGAAGCAGGGGGATACGGCGTCGTGCGCGCACCGTTCTCCTGTGAGAGGAACGACGTTTCCCCGAGGGCGAGTCACGGGCTGCGAGGGACGGTCACCCGTTTGCCGACCCGCGAGAACACGGAAACAGCGGATGGCCGGACCAGGTCAACCCGGTCCGGCCATCCGCTGTTTGGGAGACGGAGAGGGCGCGGGAGGTTACGCGCCGCCGCCGAAGAGGTGCTGAAGGGCGGTGCCGACGGCGCCGATCTCGGGGGCGTTGTCAGTGTTGTCCGTCGCCGGCGTCGCCGGCTGCGCCATGTCGCTGCAGGTGATGTGGGGGCCGATCCGCGTCTGCCCGTTGGACAGCAGACCCGGGGCGGGAACGGTCACGGGCTTGCTCGGCTGGCAGTTCACCGACCGCCGGACGATGTAGTTGTCGCCCTGCGGCGTCTCACCCACGATCTGCTGGGTGCACCTGATCATGCCCTCGCTGTCGGTCGTGCAATTGGCCGGGTTCGCCGCGGCGTGTGCCGGGGTGATGCCGATACAGGTCAGGGCGAGGCCGCCGAGAAGCCCCGAGACGGCCGCGATCTTCTTTCCGTTGAACATGTGTTGCGTCTCCTTCGTGAGGGGTGCCCGGGGCGCCGTGCGCCGTGAACTGCCGCGCCGAGCCCCGGAGGTCGGAGATACGGGCCCCGGCGGCCACCCCATGTCCGGGATGTTCGGGGCCGTTTCGCTTACGAAGTGAAGGACTGACCCGGGCTTCGAGGGAGTTCGGCGACAGCGATCCGGTACGGGCCACGGGAGCGGACCTGCGCTCCGGGCAGCCGTACATGAACGGGCCCCCTCGGGGATCGACCCCGAAGGGGCCCGCGGAAGGCGTCGCGCACGACTACGCCGCCGACCTCAGCCCGTGAAGGCGTTGTTGAACTGGCCGCAGGTGGTGTCGAAGGTCTCGGAGAGACCGAGCACGGCGACCGGGACGTCGGTCGCGGCAACCGTCTGCGGGCTGCACTCCTGGTAGGGGCGGTAGAGGTCGGTGCCCGCCTCGTAGGCGACACCCGTACCGGCACCGATGGCGGACAGGCTGCCGGCCGCCGCCGCGACGATCATGACCTGGTGAAGCTTGCGCATGGAACCCTCGGTTTTCATTACCTATACATAGAGGCTGATTGCCTACTGTGACTGAACGAACACTAGCAGTAACGACCGAGGTTCCATGTCGGTGCATATCCCGTGTCCGGGAGGGGAGATGGGTGCGCACGCGTGCGAAAGACGGACAGAAAAAATGCCCGGCGTGACGACCGGAAAGCGGAGCGTCACGCCAGGCTTTTGCGTTCGGATAACCGGCGTTGTCGGAGCCCCCTGTCGGATTCGAACCGACGACCTGCTGTTTACAAGACAGCCGCTCTGGACCAACTGAGCTAAGGAGGCCTGCGCGCACCCGAGACGCACGCGCCCGTGCAGTGTACCCAGGTTCCCAAGGCCCCCTGTCGAAAATTTCCGCGAAGTTCACATGCCCCCAGGTACTGACAGATCAGGCGAACGCCAGGTACCGTCCAGAGCCAGTCCGCACATGTGGACTAAACCAACCACCTTCCTACAACGGATCGTCCGGCACGTTCCTGCCGGTAGAAGGGGGCCCATTCACCATGGCCACTGTCTCGTTCGACAAGGCGACCCGGATCTACCCGGGCACCGAGAAGCCCGCCGTGGACGCGCTCGACATCCACATCGAGGACGGAGAGTTCCTCGTACTGGTCGGCCCGTCCGGCTGCGGCAAGTCCACCTCCCTCCGCATGCTGGCGGGGCTTGAGGACGTCAACGGCGGCGCCATCCGCATCGGTGACCGCGACGTCACGCACCTGCCGCCGAAGGACCGGGACATCGCCATGGTGTTCCAGAACTACGCGCTGTACCCGCACATGACCGTCGCCGACAACATGGGCTTCGCGCTCAAGATCGCCGGCGTCAACAAGGCGGAGATCCGCAAGAAGGTCGAGGAGGCCGCGAAGATCCTCGACCTCACCGAGTACCTGGACCGCAAGCCGAAGGCCCTCTCCGGTGGTCAGCGCCAGCGTGTCGCCATGGGTCGCGCCATCGTGCGTGAGCCGCAGGTCTTCCTCATGGACGAGCCGCTGTCCAACCTGGACGCCAAGCTCCGTGTGTCGACCCGTACGCAGATCGCCTCGCTGCAGCGCCGTCTCGGCATCACCACCGTCTACGTCACCCACGACCAGGTCGAGGCCATGACGATGGGCGACCGGGTGGCGGTCCTCAAGGACGGTCTGCTCCAGCAGGTCGACACCCCGCGCAACATGTACGACCGCCCGGCCAACCTCTTCGTCGCCGGCTTCATCGGCTCCCCGGCCATGAACCTGGTCGAGGTCCCGATCACCGACGGCGGTGTGAAGTTCGGCAACTCGGTCGTGCCGGTGGACCGCGAGGCGCTCTCCGCCACCACCGACAAGACCGTCACCGTCGGTGTCCGCCCCGAGCACTTCGACGTGGCCGGCTCCGAGTCGGACCAGGGTCTCGCGGTCACCGTCAACGTCGTCGAGGAGCTCGGCGCCGACGCGTACGTCTACGGCACCGCCAAGGTCGGCGGCGACGACTCCAAGGACCTCGTCGTCCGCGTCAGCGGCCGTGACGTCCCGGAAAAGGGCAGCACGCTGCACATCGTCCCGCGCTCCGGCGAGACCCACGTGTTCTCGACCTCCACGGGCGAGCGGCTCTCCGACTGAGGTCGCGCAGGCAGTACAACCCCGGGTAATTCACCCAGGTTGACGAAGAGGGCCCCGCAGATGCCTGCGGGGCCCTTTTCGGTGTCGACAAATACCCCGGCAGATCGGGCTATTTCGAGCACTGTGCGTCAACGTGCCGTTCGGGAAAGAGCACCACTTCGTCCCCCGAACCGGTGACCAAATGTCGCCATATCAGTACTGAACGCTACCCTCACTCGCGTGAAGCACTCCACCATCCAACAGACGCGACACGGCCACCGGGGCCCCGCCCGCCAGCTCGGCCGCACTCTCGCCCTCGTCCTGCCCGTCGTCCTGGTGCTCTCCGGGACCCTCGCGGTCACGCGGGTCAACTGGTCGGGGGATCCCTCGGACTCGGTGCTCGCCGCGACCGACGTCTCAAGCGCGGGCGACGCGAAGAACGCCGCTCCACGCGCCCCGCAGGACGTGCTGCGCGACCAGCTGCTGACCGAACTGCAGGAGAAGGACCCGGGCCTCGCCCTGGGCCACCTCCAGCAGGCCGTCAACGACCGTCCTTCGCTGGCCCGGCACTGCGCCTCGATCGCCCGGGCGCTCGGTCGCGCGGCGGTTCGCGTCTACGGTCCGACGCGGGCGCAGTCGTACTCCCGTCCCGTCTGCGACACCGCCTTCGCCTCGGGCGTGGCGGCGGCGCACAGCTGAGCACGCGAATGCCGTGAGCGGGGCGCCGCGTACAGTTCGGGCATGACTGATCCGAGCGCCGCGTCCCGCCCCGTGCAAGCCGTCATCCTGGCCGGTGGCCAAGGGTCCCGGCTGCGTCCGTACACCGACGACCGGCCCAAGCCGATGGTCGAGATCCCCGGTACGGGGACGCCGATCATCGGCCATCAGCTGGCCTGGCTCGCCGAAGAGGGTGTGACGGACGTGGTGGTCAGCTGTGGCCACCTCGCCGAGGTGTTGCAGGACTGGCTGAAGTCGGCCGAGCTGCCGGTGCGGGTGACGACCGTCGTGGAGACGGAGCCGCTCGGGCGGGGTGGCGGTCTGAAGTACGCGGCCGCGCATCTGCCGCATCCCGACCGTTCTTGGTACGCCACCAACGGCGACATCTGGACGCGCTTCTCGCTGCGTGACATGGCCGACTTCCACACCGAGCGGGACGCCGTCGCGACCCTGGCCCTGGCCCGGCCGCGTATCCCCTGGGGCGCCGTGCAGACGGACGGCTTCGGGCACATCACCGACTTCATCGAGTCGCCGCCGTCGACGTTCGAGATCAACGCCGGTGTCTACGTCTTCTCCCCCGCCTTCGCCTCGCTCCTGCCCGAGCGCGGCGACCACGAGCGCACCACGTTCCCGCACCTGGCCCGTGAACGCCGCCTGGCAGGCTTCCCGATCCCCCAGGGCGCGTACTGGCGCGCCATCGACACGGCGAAGGACCTGACGGAGGCAGCGAGGGAACTGGCGGCGCTGGGCCGCTGACGGATGCCTGCTCGGCGGGGGCGTGCGTAGCGCCTACGGGGCGGTGGGTGGGCCGGGGCCGCGCCGGGGGGGTGTCCGTCCTCGGACCGGCGGCTCCCGCCCCTCGACGCCGGTCCGCGCCTCTCAGCCCGTCCGACTTCTCGACGCCGGTCCGCGCCTCTCAGCCCGTCCGACTTCTCGACACCGGTCCGCGCCTCTCAGCCCGTCGGGCTTCCCAACGCCGGTCCGCGCCTCTCAGCCCGTCCGACTTCTCGACACCGGTCCATGCCTCTCAGCCCGTC
>NZ_JBHYJA010000025.1:105443-140600 GCF_042740355.1 Streptomyces sp. NPDC059010 | reverse complement strand
GGCGTTGATTTTTGGCACGCTGTTGAGTTCTCAAGGAACGGACGCTTCCTTTGTACTCACCCTCTCGGGCTTTCCTCCGGGCGCTTCCCTTCGGTGTTCCAAACTCTATCAGTGTTTTTCCGGCCCTCTGACCACCATCCTGCGGGCATGCAGAAGGTGACCCCGAGATAGGATCTGACAAGTTGGGTGCTGCTGGGCAAGGACGCCTAGTTGCGTCACTCAGTCCCGAGCAGGAGTACGACTGTACACGCGGCCGCAGAGCGGGTGCAAATCGGTTTACGATATGGTCTAGACCACTCTGGAGTGCTCACGCGGAACCGGCACTTCATGTGACATACCCTGCTGAACAGTGTGCCGTCCGGCACAGGCAGCGACGGCCCATAACGATCTCCACCCCTGGGAGGTTTCCCATGACCACCGTGATGTCCCCACTGGCAGGACGCGCCGTCGGACTGGCATCCGTACCCGATCCTGTCTTCTCCGGGGCCATGGTCGGCCCGGGCACCGCGATCGACCCCGTGCGTGAGCCCTCCGAGGCTGTGTCGCCCGTGGACGGAGTCATCGTCTCTCTCCATCCGCACGCCTTTGTCGTCGTCGACGAGCAGGGTCATGGCGTGCTCACCCATCTCGGCATCGACACCGTGCAGCTCAACGGCGAGGGCTTCGAGCTTCTCGTGAACAAGGGGGACACCGTGACGCGCGGGCAGGGCATCGTGCGCTGGAACCCCGCAGCGGTCGAGGAAGCCGGCAAGTCCCCGGTGTGCCCGATCGTTGCCCTTGAGGCCACGGCGGAGGCCCTCTCCGATCTGCGGGACGACGGCGACGTGAAGGCTGGTGACAGTCTCTTCGTCTGGAAGTGACACCGGCGCCGTCGTATGACGGCAAGTAGGGACGACAACCACTGCGGCGGCGGGACCCGCCGCACTATCGGAGACGGGTGAGATGGAGACAACGCTGCGAGGCGTCGGCGTGAGCCACGGTGTGGCGATCGGCGAGGTTCGGCACATGGGAACGGCGGTCCTCGAACCGCCTGCCAAGCAGATCCCGGCCGAGGACGCGGAGCGTGAACAGGGGCGCGCCCGCAAGGCCGTGGAGGCTGTGGCGGCCGACCTGATGGCGCGCGGCAATCTGGCGGGGGGCGAAGCCCAGGCGGTGCTTGAGGCGCAGGCCATGATGGCCCAGGACCCCGAGCTGATGGCGGATGTGGACCGGCGTATCGCCGTCGGCAGCACGGCTGAGCGTGCCGTGTACGACGCCTTCGCCGCGTACCGCGAGCTGCTGGCCGGCGCCGGGGAGTACCTGGCCGGCCGGGTGGCCGACCTCGATGACGTGCGGAATCGTATCGTCGCCCGTTTGCTCGGCGTCCCGATGCCGGGTGTCCCGGACAGCGACGAGCCCTATGTCCTTGTCGCTCGCGACCTCGCGCCGGCCGACACAGCGCTGCTGGACCCGGCCCTGGTGCTCGGCTTTGTCACCGAGGAGGGCGGGCCGACCAGCCACAGCGCGATTCTGGCGAGGGCGCTCGGCGTTCCGGCCGTGGTCGCGCTGCCGGGTGCCGGTGAGCTTGCCGAGGGCACGGTCATCGCTGTTGACGGCAGCACCGGTGACATCTTCGTGAATCCCAGCGAGGTGAAGAAGGCGGAGCTGGAGGCCGCAGCCGCCGCGCGCAAGGCCGCGCTCGCGGCATCGACCGGCCCGGGTGCCACCGCGGACGGTCACAAGGTGCCGCTGCTGGCCAATGTCGGCGGGCCGTCCGACGTTCCGGCTGCTGTCGAGGCGGGCGCCGAGGGTGTCGGTCTGTTCCGTACCGAGTTCCTCTTCCTCGACGACAGCAAGAAGGCGCCGTCGGAGGAGAAGCAGGTCGAGGCCTATCGGCAGGTGCTTGAGGCCTTCCCCGAGGGGCGTGTCGTCGTACGTGTACTGGACGCGGGTGCGGACAAGCCGCTGGACTTCCTGACGCCGGCCGATGAGCCGAACCCGGCGCTGGGTGTGCGTGGTCTGCGGACGCTGCTGGACCACCCCGAGGTACTGCGTACCCAGCTGACCGCACTCGCGAAGGCTGCTGAGGGACTGCCCGTCTACCTTGAGGTCATGGCCCCGATGGTGGCGGACCGTGCCGATGCGAAGGCGTTCGCGGACGCCTGCCGTGCGGCCGGGCTGCAGGCGAAGTTCGGTGCGATGGTGGAGATTCCGTCGGCCGCGCTGCGGGCGCGTTCGATCCTGCAGGAGGTCGAGTTCCTGTCGCTGGGGACGAACGACCTCGCGCAGTACACCTTCGCCGCGGACCGTCAGGTGGGTGCGGTGTCCCGTCTGCAGGATCCGTGGCAGCCCGCGCTGCTCGACCTGGTGGCGCTGTCCGCCGAGGCGGCGAAGGCCGAGGGCAAGAGCTGCGGTGTCTGTGGTGAGGCGGCGTCCGACCCGCTGCTGGCGTGTGTGCTGACCGGTCTGGGTGTCACCTCTCTCTCCATGGGGTCGGCATCGATTCCCTATGTCCGGGCGACGCTGGCGAAGTACACGCTGGCTCAGTGTGAGCGTGCCGCTGCGGCGGCGCGGGCGGCGGACAGTGCCGAGGAGGCGCGGAACGCCGCTCAGGCGGTGCTGTCCGGCGAGTAGCCGGAGCGAGCGGGCTGCATGCCTGTCGCGTGGGGCGCTCCACCTGCGGGTGGGGCGCCCCCTTGCGTTCAGTGGTCGTGGCCCGGAATCGCCTGCTCGTCGCCGAGGTCAGGTGGCGCGCAGTAGTCGACGCCGGATTCCGGGGAGATGAGGTCTCCGGACTCGATGTCGGTGCAGTAGGCGTCGAAGACCTCGCCGGCGGTGAGGGGTGCCAGTCCGTCTCCACGCAGGCGCCATCCGTAGATGCGGTCTGATGTGCCGGGGGCGCTGGTGCGCATGACGAGTCCGCCGGGACTCCGGGTGGCCAGGCCGAGGGCGAGAACCGTGGTGAACTCCAGCACTTCTGCATCGTCGAGGTGCGTGGCGCCCTGGGCGTGTTCGTCGGCGTGAAGGGCGGAGACGAGTGTTTCCGGGGTTCCCATGACGCTGCAGACGAGGTGTCGGCAGCCCGGATGGGCCGTGTCCAGGATGCGGACGAGGAGATGCGAGGCGCGGATGAAGGCCGCGCGGCCGAGGTCCTCGCCGCAGGTGGCGCAGGCGCCGAGTCGGGCCAGGAGTGTGGACGCGTACTCCCAGGTGGCTTGGCGGACAGCCTCGTCGACGAGGGACGGGACGAGGTCTGCCAGGGGCTGGCCCTCGTAGGGGACGGTGGGTCCGGTGGCCGCGAGTTCGGCTGTGAAGCGCGTGCGGCTGGACGGGACGTCGGGGTCGAGGCCCGTTTCCGCGCAGAACTCGGCGTATTCCTGGGGATCGAAGAGGGCGATCGTCGTATGGCCGCCTTGGGAGGCCCGTGTCCTGAGGAGGGCTTCCACCTGTTCCAGATAGATCTTGTGGTCGTCGAAGGTGAAGCTGCGGTAGCCGCGCATGGCACGGAAGTCGTGCTCGTCGGTCAGCAGACCGATCGTGCCGGCGATCTCGCGGCGCAGGGCGCGTCGCATCGTCTGGTGGTCGGTGTGCGCCATCTTTCCCCCTGGGTGCAGTTGATCAATGCTCACTCACAGTAATCGGGGGCACTGACAACGGCGCATGGCCGGCCCCGGAGGTCACTGGCTCTGGAGTCCGAGGCCGGCACTTGTCGATCAGGCGCGCTTGCGGGCGAGTTCCTCATAGAAGTGGAGGAGGTCGAGGTTGTCGATCGAGCCCGGGTTGACCGCCTTTTCCAGGGGTGTGCCTTGGAGGAGTCGCTTCACCGGGACCTCGATGCGCTTGCCGGTGAGGGTGTGGGGGACGCCGGGGACCTCGATGATCTCGTCGGGGATGTGACGTGGTGAGAGCTGTTCGCGGATGGTCTGTTTGATGCGGTTCAGGAGGGCCTCGTCGAGTACGGCTCCCGGGACCAGGTGCACGAACAGGGGCATCCAGTAGCCGCCGTCGGGCTGCTCGATGCCGATGACGAGGGATTCCTTGATCTCGGGGAGGCGTTCCACGGCTTCGTAGATGTCCGCCGAGCCCATCCGCACGCCCTGGCGGTTGAGGGTCGAGTCGGAGCGTCCGTGGATGATGACGGAGCCGCGTGAGGTGACGGTGATCCAGTCGCCGTGGCGCCATACGCCGGGGTAGGTGTCGAAGTAGCTGTCGTGGTACCGGCTGCCGTCGGGGTCGTTCCAGAAGTGGATCGGCATGGACGGCATGGGGTTGGTGACCACGAGCTCGCCCACCTCGTCGATGAGGGGGTCGCCGCTGGGGTCCCAGGACTGCAGGTCGGTGCCGAGGCCGGGGGCCTGGAGTTCGCCGACGTACACGGGCAGCGTGGGCACGGCTCCCGCGAAGCAGGAGCACACGTCCGTGCCGCCGCTGACGGAGGCGATCCAGAGGTCGTCGCGGACCTCGTCGTGCAGCCAGCGGAACCCGTCGGGCGGGAGCGGTGATCCGGTGGTGGCGACGCACTGGACCGGCGAGAGGTCGAAGTCGCGGGCGGGGTGCACATCGGCCTTGCGGCAGGCCATGACGTACGCGGCCGAGGTGCCGTAGAGGGTGGCCTTCGTGCGTTCGGCGACCCGCCACTGGGCGCCTGTGTCGGGGTATCCCGGGCTGCCGTCGTAGAGGACGATCGTGGTGCCGGTGAGGAGGCCGGAGACGAGGAAGTTCCACATCATCCAGCCCGTCGAGGTGTACCAGAAGAAACGGTCCTCTGGGCCCAGGTCGCAGTGCAGACCGAGTTGTTTCAGGTGCTCGACGAGGATCCCGCCCTGCGACTGGACGATGGCCTTCGGGAGGCCGGTCGTGCCGGAGGAGTAGAGCACCCAGAGGGGGTGGTCGAAGGGCACCTGCTCGAAGACGGGTTCCACGTCGGCGGCCGTGAGGGCAGACCATTCCAGGGCGCCTTCGGGGGCGTCGGTGCCGAGCAGGGGGATGTGGACGACGGAGCGCAGGGTGGGCAGCTCGCGGCGGAGTTCGGCGACGGTGTCGCGACGGTCGTGCTGCTTGCCGCCGTAGCGGTAGCCGTCGACCGTGAAGAGGACGACGGGTTCGACCTGCTGGAAGCGGTCGAGGACGCTGCGGGCGCCGAAGTCGGGGGCGCAGGAGGTCCACACGCCGCCGACGGCAGCCGTGGCGAGGAGGGCGACGACGGCTTGCGGGATGTTCGGGAGGTAGCCGCTGATGCGGTCTCCGGGGCGGACGCCGAGGGCGCGCAGCTCGGCGGCCAGGGAGCCGACCTGGCGGCGCAGCTCGGACCAGGTCACGGGACGGGGTTCGTGGGATTCGTCCACGTGGAGGAGTGCGGGTTCGTCGGGGCGGGTCTCGGCGGCGCGTAGCGCGTGCTCGGTGTAGTTCAGGGTCGCACCGGGGAACCATTGGGTGCCGGGCATCGCGCGATCGCCCAGCACGCGCGCGTAGGGGGTGGCGAAGCGTACGTCGAACCACTCGGTGAGGGCTTTCCAGAAGGTGTCCAGTTCGTCGACCGACCAGCGGTGCAGGGCCGCGTAGCCGCCCTCGGCGGGGGCGCCGTGGTTTTCGGCGGCCCAGGCCTGGAACCTGGTGACTTGAGCCTGCGCGATGCGCTGCGGATCTGGCTGCCAGAGCGGCTGGGGATTCACGGTCGACATGGGGCGGCTCCCGGACTGTGCGCGTCGTGTGCGTCTTCCGCGCAAGGCTGGGGTGTGCGCGTGACGCGGATGACACGGACGATGCCATGTGATCGACTTCTGCACCAGGGCGCGCCCCACATAGTCCGTGTCGTGAAGATGTGGTCCCGGCACGGGTGAACGGCAGTTGAACGGCACACGTGTGTGGGGCGCTGAATGGCAGGCTGAGCAGCATGGACGGTCGTGACCTGGTGCGTTCGATGAAGGCGGTCGGTTCTGTGGGAGCGGCCCAGGGGTTGCGTACCGTACGGGCGGCGTGGCGCAGGCAGCGCGCGGACGCCGCGGGGCTGGCGCCCCGGGGTGCCGAGCGCGCTCGGGTGCCCGGCCCGGTGCAGGAAGTGGAGCCCGGTCCGGGCGGCGGTGTCATCCGGTTCAGCCGGTCGGAACTGCGCATCGTCGTCACCGTGAACGGGGCCGTGTTCTGGGGGTGGGACGGGTCCGCCCCCGAGCCGTCGTACGCTCTCGCGGGCCGGTGTCCGGAACCGGATCCCCGGGCCGTGCTGGAGCCCGACAAGGACGGTGGCTGGCGGGTCGTGGCCGAGCGGGTGACGGTGGTCATCTCGCGGCACGGTGCGGTGGAGGTGCAGACGCCGGGTGGTGTGACGCTGCGCCGTGACCTGCCGCCGCGTTGGTGGGAGCCGGTGGGCGGTGGGGCGGCGCGCTGGATGCAGCGGTCGGAGGTGGCCGCGGACGCTCGGTTCTTCGGGCTGGGCGGCCGGGCGGCTGGGCCCCGGCTGAAGAACGGGACGTACCGGTTGTGGAACACCGACCCGGGGCATGCGTTCGGCCCTGGCGACGACCCGCTGTACATCACCATGCCGGTGCAGCTGGTGGTGGCCGACGCGGCCACGCACCTGGTGTTCCACGACACTTCGTGGGACGGCACGGTGACGCTGCGGGAGGGCGAGGAGGGCGCCGGCTCCGGGCATGACCACGCGGGGACCAGCGAACTGCGGATGGACGGGGGGCCGTTGCGCTGCTGGGTGATGGTGGGCACTCCCGCGCGCGTGCTGCTCGTGTGGGCCTCCCTCACCGGTGCGGCCGCGCTGCCGCCGGCATGGGCATTGGGCCACCATCACGCGCGGTGGGGCTTCGGCAGCGAGCAGGAGGTACGGCGGATCGTTTCTGGCTACCAGGATCGGGATCTGCCGCTGGACGCGGTCCATCTGGACATCGACCACTACGACGAGCATCAGGTGTTCACGGTCGATCATGAGGGCTTTCCCAAACTGCCGCAGCTCGCCGAGGACTTGCGGCGGGACGGGATCCGCCTGGTCTCGATCGTCGACCCGGCGGTCAAGGCCGCACCGGGCAACGCCGTGTACGACAGCGGGACGGTCGAGGACGCCTTCGTCAGGGACGCCTCGGGGCAGGTCGTGCGGGGAGTGGTCTGGCCCGGGGAGGCGGTCTTCCCGGACTTCACGCACGCGCGTGTGCGGCACTGGTGGGGTGGGCTCTACGAGGAGCGGCTGGCGCAGGGCTTCTCGGGTTTCTGGCACGACATTAACGAGCCGACCTCGTTCGCGGCCTTCGGTGAGTCGACACTGCCGCGTTCGGCCCGGCACTCCCTGGAGGGGCGGGGCGGTGATCATCAGGAGGCGCACAACGTCTACGGTCTGTGCATGGCCAGGGCGGGCTACGAGGGGTTGCGTGCGCTGGCGCCCGAGGCGCGGCCCTTTGTGTTCTCGCGGTCCGGATGGGCCGGCATGCAGCGATACGGGGGCACCTGGTCCGGCGACGTGGCCACCGGCTGGCCCGGGCTGCGGGCGTCGTTGTCGCTGGTCATGGGCCTCGGGCTGTGCGGGGTGCCCTACTCGGGGCCGGACGTGGGCGGGTTCGACGGGAGTCCTTCGCCGGAGCTGTATCTGCGGTGGCTGCAGTTGGCGGCGTATCTGCCGCTGTTCCGTACGCATGCGAGTCTGCGGGCGGGGCGCAGGGAGCCATGGGAGTTCGGTCCCGAAGTGCTGGAGCACGCGCGCGTGGCGCTCGTCGAACGCCGGAGGCTGTTGCCGTACTTCGTGACGCTGGCGCATCTGGCCCGGCGGACAGGGGCGCCGTATGTGCGTCCGTTGTGGTGGTCGGCGCCCGAGGAGCGGGCGCTGCGCGACTGCGAGGATGCGTTTCTGCTGGGCGACTGTCTGCTGGTGGCGCCGGTGCTGGAACCGGGAGCTGACCGGCGTGCGGTGCAGTTGCCGCGGGGGCGCTGGTACGACACGGCGACGGAGCGGGCGTACGAAGGGCCGGGGCAGGTGCTCATCGACGCGCCCTTGTCGCGTGTCCCGGTGCTGGCGCGCTCGGGCGCCGTCGTCCCCGTTCGTGGGGACGACGGCGGGCTGGAACTGGAGGTGTGGGCGCCCGCCCGGGGGCGTACCGGGGGCGGACTGGTGGTGCCGGACACGGGTGACGGCTGGGACGAGCCGGAGATCGAGCGCTACGTCACCCGTTGGGAAGGCGGCAAGCTCGTCGTCGAGCTGGAGCACGAGGACGGTGTGATCCCGTCTCCTCGTCCGGTGCGCGTCAGAGGGCTCGGCGAGCGTTGAGGTCAGATGTAACGGCCCTCGAAGAACGCCCGTACGGCCAGTGTGTGCAGCGGGAAGGCGAGCTCCTCCGGCCTGCGCAGGAGATGCCAGCCCTCGGTCTCGTTCGTGGCGGCCGACGGCGGGAGGCGGTCGGCGGAGCGTTCCGGGAGGAGACCGAACAGCAGCAGGTGCCCATCGGGGGAGCTCATCGCGTCGACGAGACGTACGTCGCGGCCGGCCGCGTCGATGCCGGTCTCTTCATTGAGCTCGCGCACGACGGCCTGGCGCCAGTCCTCGCGGTCGTCGATGTAGCCGCCGGGCAGGGCGATGCCTCCGCGCGCGGGGGCCACGGTTCGGGTGATGACGACAAGGGCGGTGCCCTTCGTGTCGTACACGGGCTGGAGTGCGATCGCTACCGGCAGCGGGTTGCGGTAGGCCACGGCGCCGCACACCGGGCAGGTGCGCGGCCAGCCGGAGACGCCCTCTCCGTAGGGCGCGCCGCAGGTCGAACAGTGGGAGTTCGCTGCGGAGTTGGGAACGGAGTATTGAGATTCGGACACGCGGCGGACTGTATCCGATCAGTGGAAGGGCGTCTTCCGGGGGCCGGTCACTACTGCCTGGTCAAAGATTTCCGGGACACGGGGAAGTCGAAGTAGGTGTCCGGATACGGCTCCGGCTTGTACGTGTAGTGCCACCATTCCTCGGCGAGGTTCACGAATCCGAGGGCTTCGAGGGTGCCCTTGAGCAACAGCCGGTTGGCACGCTGTTCGCCCTGGATGCGCGGGTCGAGGGTGTGCGAGAGGGTGTCGAAGCAGTCGTAGCCGGTGCCCATGTCGACGGAGTTGTCGGGGAAGCGCTCGCTGTGGGGTGCGTAGCAGGGCACGAGGGGCTGCCCTGGCACGTAGGGCCTGGTGGGCTTCGCCGGTAGCCGGACGATCGTCAGGTCCATGGTCGAGCCGCGACTGTGGCCGGATTTCTCCGCGATGTAACCGTCCACGAAGAGGCGAGCCTTGTCGACGTTCGGGTAGAACTCGCCCTTCATGGCTTCGTCGTCGAGGTCCTCGGCCCAGCGGACGAAGTGGTCGACGGCGCGCTGCGGCCGGTAGCAGTCGTACACCTTGAGCGTGTAGCCCTGGCGCAGCAGCTGCTTCTGGGCCTTGTGGAGGGCCTCGGCGGCGGGTCGGGTGAGGATGCAGAGGGGCTGTCGGTAGCCGTCGATGCGCTCGCCCACGAAGTTGTGCGGGGTGAAGTACCGCATCTCCTCGATGATGGTGGGGTCCACGGTTCTCAGCGCCACGAAGTCCTTCGGCGCTCTGGGCTCGGTCTTCGCCTGGGCGGTGGCGGGGGTGGCGGTGACGGCCAGCAGGGTGGCGAGCGTGGTGACCAGTCCTCGCACGGCGATCGAGAGTCGTGTCATGTCTCCTGCATCTATCAGGAATGTGTTCCGTCGGGGAAGTGATCGGATGCAGTCGACCCGTAAGGCCGCTCTGCCGCTTTCCGGTTGCCCGTGACACACTTCTGACGTTCCGTCAGATCCATCCGTCAGATCCCGGCCAGGAGGGGCTATGTCACGTACGCGCACACCTGTGGTCGCCGGGTGGTTCGCCGGGGAAGGGGGCGACTTCCGGCTCCTCGGCACTCGTTGCTCGGTCTGCGCCTCGGTGTTCTTTCCCCGCGAGGACACGCACTGCCGGAATCCGGACTGCCCGGGCGGCGACCTGGAGGAGGTGCCGCTCTCGCGGCGCGGGCGCGTCTGGTCGTACACGGACAGCCGCTACCGACCTCCGTCACCCTATGTGACCGATCCGGAACTTCCGTGGGAGCCGCACACGTTGATCGCTGTGGAGCTGCCGGCCGAGCGCCTCGTGGTGCTGGGACAGGCGGCGCCCGGGATCACCGTCGCCGATCTGGCGGTGGGCATGGAGGTGGAGGTGGTTCCCGGCGTGCTCCATGAGGACGCGGAGACGGTCTGGACGACCTGGCAGTGGCGACCGACGGGGGTGGCGGCATGACGGATGAGGTGGCGGTGCTCGGGGTGGGCATGCACCCCTGGGGCAAGTGGGGGCGCAGCTTCGTCGAGTACGGGGCGGTGGCGGCCCGTGCGGCGCTCGCCGATGCGGGGCTGGAGTGGCGGGACATCGGGTCGATCGTCGGTGCGGACACGGTGCGGGGCGGCTATCCGGGGTATGTCGCCGGGGCCACGTTCGCGAAGGCGCTGGGCTGGCAGGGCGCCCGGGTCACGAGCGTGTACGCGGCGTGCGCGTCCGGAGCGCAGGCGGTCGACACCGCGCGGGCACAGATACTTTCGGGGCTGGCGGACGTGGTGCTCGTGGTGGGCGCCGACGCGGCGCCCAAGGGGTTCTTCCGGCCTGCCGGCGGCGACCGGCCCGACGATCCGGACTGGCTGCGTTTCCGAGTCCTCGGAGCGACCAATCCGACGTACTTCGGGCTGTACGCGCGGCGGCGGATGGCACTGCACGGGGACACCCTGGACGACTTCGCACAGGTCAAGGTGAAGAACGCCGCTCTGGGCGCGCTGAATCCCCACGCGCGCTACCGCAAGAGGGTCACCGCCGAGGAGGTCGCCGCGTCCGCCGTGGTCGCCGATCCCCTGCGGCTGCTCGACATCTGCGCCACCTCGGACGGAGGGGCGGCGCTGGTCCTGGCGGGCATGGAGTTCGCCCGTCGGCGCGGGGTCACGGATCCTGTGCGGATCCGGGCGGTGTCCACCGTGACGCCGCGCTATCCCAATACGGTCCTGGATCTGCCCGACATCGCGACGGACTCCGCGGTGGCGGTGCGACCGGCGGCCGACACCTTCCGGGCGTCGATCGCGCGGGCGGCCTACGAGGAGGCGGGCATCGGCCCGGGGGAGCTGTCCCTCGCGGAGGTCTACGACCTGTCCACCGCGCTGGAGTTGCAGTGGTACGAGGATCTGGGGCTGTGCGCCGAGGGAGAGGCCGCGAAGCTGCTCCGGGAGGGCGCGACGGCGCTGGGCGGCCGCATACCCGTCAACGCGAGCGGCGGTCTGGCCTCCTTCGGAGAGGCGGTACCGGCCCAGGCGATCGCCCAAGTCTGCGAACTGGCCTGGCAGTTGAGGGAGGCTGCGGCTGACCGGCAGGTCAGGGGGGCGCGCGTGGGGATCGCGGCGAACCAGGGGCTGTTCGGACACGGATCGGCGGTGATCGCGGTGCGGTGAGGCGCGGCGGCTCGGTCGGCACGAGGATCCGGTCCTGCGGGGTGGCCTCACCGCCGTTCGACCGACCACGGGCCAGGCATGTCTACGGTGTGTGACCAACCCGGAATCCTGCGTGAACGTCTCATGAACTGGGCTTGGGCGCTCTCCAGCGGCGCCATCATGCTGCCGTGGACTCCTGGACGGATACTCTCCGCTTCGCTTTCCAACCGGTGGTCAATCTGACGACCGGTGGGGTGGCGGGGCTGGAGATACTCGCCCGCCCGGAGACCGGCGACGTCCTGGCCGAGGCCCGCCGTGACCCCGAACTCGACGGCCGGCTGGCTGTGTTGGCGTTCCGCGCGGCGGCTCGCAAGGAGACGTTGCTGCCGCTGTACGTCAACGTGTTCGCCGGTACCCTCGCCGACCTCGGCGGGCTCACACCGCTGCACGACGCCGTGCGTGCCGCGGGGCGGCTCCCGTGGGAGGTGACGATCGACGTCGGTCCGCCGTACACGCACGTGCCTCAGCAGGCCCTGCTGGAGGCGATCGGCTCGCTGCGCGACCTCGGCTTCCGGATCAGCGCGGACGGCGTCGGCGACGGGGACGTGCCGTTGCGGTTGCTCACCGACATGGCGCCGGACCTGGTGAAGCTCGACGCGTCCATGCTGCTGCGCCCGGCGGCGGTGCGGGCGATGCGGACGCTGTGCGACCAGTTGCCGGCGCTGCTGTGCGTGGAGGGCGTGGAGACGGAACTGCAGTGCGCGGCCGCGCAGTCGGCCGGTGCGCAGCTGGCTCAGGGGGAGCTGTTCGCTCCGCCGGCTCGGCTGCCCGCGGCAGAGGTATACGTTCCGCCGCGCTCCCCCGGACTTGCGGTGACGACCCGCTCGGGACCGTCGGTGCTGGAGTTCGTGCGGCCGGCCGCACTGCTGCCCGCCACCGCGTCCGCGGGCCAGGTGCGGGCGCTGCTGACCGGGTCGCCGGACGTGTCCGGAGTACTGCTGGTGAACCCGGACGGCGTGCCGCTGCGGTCGGTGCATCGCTCCCGCTTCCTGCTGTCGATGTCGGGCCGCTACGGCCATGCCCTGTACGCCGACCGGCCCGCGGCGAAGCTCGGAGACCCGCCGCGCACGGTGGGCGTCGACGCCACCGCGTGGGAAGTGCTGGACGTGGTCGCGGTCGGCGACCGGGATCGCACGTCGGACGATGTGGCCGTGGTCGACCGGTACGGGCGGTGCGTCGGTGTCGTACGGCTCGCGGACCTCGTGCGGGCCCTCGCCGAGACCCAGGTCGAGGAGGCGGCGGGGCTCAACCCCCTGACCCGGCTGCCCGGTTCGGACGCGATCACCGGTGAGGTGGACCGGCGGATCGCGGAAGGACGGCCGTTCGCACTGAGCTGGCTGGACGTGGACGGCTTCAAGCAGGTCAACGACGGAGCCGGGTTCGCGGCGGGCGACGAGCTGATCCGGTCGGTCGGACGGGCGCTGCAGCAAGCGGCGTCCGGCAGCACCCGCGTGGGCCACATCGGCGGGGACGACTTCCTGGTGCTCGCCGACCCTGAGGGGCTGAGCCCGCTGGCCGCCTCCGTACTGGACGCGCCCTGGTCGGCGGGCGGGCTTCCTGTCACGTTGTCCCTGGCCACGGTCGTGTGCGAGCCCGGGAGCGTGCCGGACCACCGCCAGGCGGCAGCCTGCCTGGCGCCGCTGAAGAAGGCCGCGAAATCGCTCAGTGGGGCGAGCTGGGTGATCGGCCGCGCGGGGCTGTCCGGGTACGAGATCCTTCGCGGTGTGGCGGCGGAGCCCGCCCGTGCCGAGTGGGCGGTGGCGGACCCGGGCAAGGGGTGAGAACCTGTTCCTAGCAGGTCGGCGGGGGCCGAAAGGTGTCCGTACGACCTCAAGAACAGCCATGGCCTTCGACCCCTGTCGGGTTCAGCAGGAACTGGCCTCCCTGCCGGCCTCAGCAGGGCCTCGATGTCCGTCCCACCCCGAACGGGCGTGCCACGAGCCGCGTCGGTGACGATCCGTGACCCGTGCTCGCGCCCCCAACCGTTTGACGTCCGCGACCTTGACGCCCCTTGGACGCCGGTGAACACTTCCCGGTGTCGGTCGACATCGCCGTACATTCTCGGCGTATCCACGCACTGCGCCGCGCGGTTCCGCCCTGGACCAAGGCCCTTCCCCCACGGGCGAGTCGGCTGCGACGGCACGCTCGTCACGGACGCCGGGCGGGGCGCAGGATCCCCCTGCCTTCGGCCGAAGTCGCCATGGGAAACGCACCCCGCACGGAGAAACCGGGGCCGATCGTCCCGGCCAGGGCCTAGGAGCCGCCATGAGCAACGGAGATATTTTCCTCGGTGAGGTCATCGGTACCGCGATTCTGATCCTCTTCGGGGCCGGATGCGTCGCCGCCGTCGTACTCAACTATTCCAAGGCGAAGGACGCCGGCTGGGTCGTCATCGCGTTCGGCTGGGGATTCGGCGTGATGGCCGGCGCGTACACCGCCGCACCGCTGTCCGGCGGGCAGCTCAACCCCGCCGTGACGATCGGAATCGCCATCGACACCGGGAACTGGGACAAGGTCCACATCTACATCGCGGGCCAGATCGTCGGTGCGATGCTCGGTGCGGTGTTGTGCTGGCTGGTCTACTTCGCGCAGTTCCAGGCCAATGCCGACGAGAAGATCGCTCAGCCGACGCTCGGGATCTTCTCCACCGCGCCCACGATCCGCAATGTCGTGGCGAACCTCATTACCGAGATCATCGCGACCATCGCCCTGGTGCTGCCGATCCTGGCGTTCGGTCTGACCAAGGGACTGGGCGTGTCGGGCACGGCGATCCTGATCGTCTCGTTCCTGGTGGTCGGCATCGGCCTGTCGCTCGGTGGCCCCACCGGATACGCCATCAATCCGGCCCGTGACCTGGGTCCGCGCATCGTCCACTCCCTGCTTCCGATTCCCAACAAGGGCACCTCGGACTGGGGTTACTCGTGGATCCCGGTGGTGGGACCGCTGATCGGCGGAGCGCTGTCCGGGGTCATCTTCAACGCAGCGTTCTGAAGGATCCGACGAAGGGGACGTCATGACGGACAAGTTCGTCGCCGCTATCGACCAGGGCACGACCTCAAGCCGTTGCATCATCTTCAACCAGGACGGCGCCATCGTGGCCGTCGACCAACGCGAGCACCGCCAGATCTTCCCCAAGCCCGGCTGGGTGGAGCACGACGCCACCGAGATCTGGTCGAAGGTGCAGGCGGTGGTGGCGGGCGCGATCGCGAAGGCGGGTCTGCGCACCGATCAGCTCAGTGCGCTCGGTATCACCAACCAGCGTGAGACGACGGTCCTGTGGGACCGCGCGACGGGCAAACCGGTGCACAACGCGATCGTGTGGCAGGACACCCGTACGGCGGCGCTGTGCAACCAGCTCGGCGGCTCGGACGGGCAGGATCGTTTCCGTGAGCAGACCGGGCTGCCGCTGGCCAGCTACTTCTCCGGCCCCAAGGCGGCCTGGCTGCTGGACAACGTGCCTGGCCTGCGGGCCCGCGCCGAGCGCGGCGAGATCGCCTTCGGCACCATCGACTCCTGGCTGATCTGGAACCTCACCGGCGGCACGGACGGCGGACACCACGTCACCGACGTGACGAACGCCGGCCGCACCATGCTGATGAACCTGGAGACCCTCCAGTGGGACCCCTCGATCCTGTCCGCGATGAACGTGCCCGAGGCCGTCCTGCCGGAGATCAAGTCCTCCTCCGAGGTCTACGGGACCGCCGTCGGCCAGCTGGCCGGTGTGCCGGTCGCCTCGGCTCTGGGCGACCAGCAGGCTGCGGTGTTCGGGCAGGCCTGCTACGACGTGGGCACGGCCAAGAACACGTACGGCACGGGCAGCTTCCTGCTGCTCAACACGGGCAACCGCCCGGTGCCGTCGAAGAGCGGGCTGCTGACGACGATGGGCTACAAGATCGGCAGTGAGGCGCCGGTGTACTGCCTGGAGGGAGCCATAGCCATAACGGGAGCGCTCGTCCAGTGGTTCCGCGACCAGCTCGGCATCATCCGCACCGCGGACGAGATCGAGCCCCTCGCGGAGAGTGTCGAGGACAACGGCGGCGCATACATCGTGCCCGCCTTCTCCGGCCTGTTCGCGCCGTACTGGCGTTCCGACGCGCGCGGTGTCATCACCGGTCTGACGCGCTACGTCACCAAGGGACACCTCGCACGCGCGGTGCTGGAGGCGACGAGCTGGCAGACCCGCGAGGTCGTGGACGCCATGTACCAGGACTCCGGGGTGCACATCACGACCCTGAAGGTCGACGGCGGCATGACGAAGAACAACCTGCTCATGCAGCACCAGGCGGACGTGCTCGACGTGCCGGTGATCCGGCCCAAGATCTCCGAGACGACCTGCCTGGGCGCCGCGTACGCGGCGGGGCTGGCCACCGGGGTGTGGAACGACCTGGACGAACTCAAGGCGCACTGGGCGAAGGATGTCGAGTGGACGCCCGCCATGCCCGCCCAGGACCGTGACCGCGAGTACCACAACTGGCGCAAGGCGGTCGAGAAGAGCTTCGGCTGGCTGGAGGACGGCGACAACTGACGCAGACGGCCCGCGCGTGCGGGTCGCGTGAGCCACGCGCGCGTGTCCATGAGACGCGGCCCGTACCCCAGTCGGCGGGGGTACGGGCCGTGCGCGTATGCCGGGTGTCAGGTGGTGACGGTCTGGCGGCGGTCCGCCTGGTACGCCATCGCGTGCTGGACGACACCGATGAGGATCTCCTTGACGGACTCCCGGTCGCGCGCGTCGCACAGCACCAGCGGTACGCCCTCGTCGAGGTCGAGGGCCTGCCGGATGTCCTCCGCCGGGTAGCGGGCGGATCCCTCGAAGCAGTTGACGCCGACGAGGAAGGGTATGGACCGCCGCTCGAAGTAGTCGACGGCCGCGAAGCAGTCCTCCAGGCGCCGGGTGTCGGCGAGGACGACGGCGCCGAGCGCGCCCTCCGAGAGCTCGTCCCACATGAACCAGAACCGCTCCTGGCCGGGCGTGCCGAAGAGGTAGAGGACCAGGTCCTCGCGCAGTGTGATGCGGCCGAAGTCCATGGCCACGGTGGTGGTGCGCTTGCCCTCGACACCGCTCGTGTCGTCGACCGGGCGGCCGGCCTCGGTGAGCAGTTCCTCGGTGCGCAGCGGCCTGATCTCGCTGACGGCGCCGACGAGGGTGGTCTTGCCCACGCCGAAGCCGCCGGCCACCAGGATCTTGAGCGTGACGGGCTCGACCGGAGGCTTCCCGCGCTCAGAACGCCCGAAGATCATCGATCTCTTCTCCTGCTTGATGGGGGTCGCGCGACGGTGGGCCGTAGCCTCCGCCGCCGGGGGTTTCGATGACGAGTACGTCGCCGGGGCCGACGTCCGTCGAGTCGCTTCCGGCCAGTGCGGTGACCGTGCCGTCCGCGTGTTCGACGCGGTTGGCACCCAGCGCGCCGGGGTCGCCGCCCGCCATGCCGTACGGCGGCACCCGGCGGTGCTGGGACAGCGTGGAGACGGTCATGGGCTCGTGGAACCGGATGCGGCGCACGGCGCCGTCCCCGCCGCGCCACTGTCCGGCGCCGCCACTGCCGCGCCGTACGGCGAACTCGTCGAGCTGAACGGGCAGTCGCCACTCCAGCACTTCGGGGTCGGTGAGCCGCGAGTTGGTCATATGGGTCTGGACGACGGGCGCGCCGGGGAATCCGTCGCCCGCGCCGGATCCGGCGGCCACGGTCTCGTAGTACTGGTGGCGTTCGTTGCCGAAGGTGACGTTGTTCATGGTGCCGGAGCCCTCGGCCTGGACACCCAGGGCGGCGTAGAGGGCGCCGGTGATCGCCTGGGAGGTCTCGACGTTGCCCGCGACGACGGCTGCCGGGGGTTCGGGGGCGAGCATGGAGCCGGGCGGCACGATGATGTCGAGGGGCCGCAGACAGCCGTCGTTGAGCGGGATGTCGTCGGCGACGAGGGTGCGGAAGACGTAGAGGACCGCGGCGTTGACGACCGAGAACGGTGCGTTGAAGTTGGTGGTCAGCTGCGGGGACGTGCCGGTGAAGTCGATGGTGGCCGTGCGGTTCTCGCGGTCCACACGCACGCGTACCCGGATCTCGGCGCCTGAGTCGGTCTCGTAGGTGTACTCGCCGTCGTCCAGGGCGTCGATGACGCGGCGTACCGCTTCCTCCGCGTTGTCCTGGACATGCTTCATGTACGCCTGGACGACATCGAGCCCGAAGTTCTCGATCATGCGGGCGACTTCGTCGACGCCCTTCTGGTTGGCCGCGATCTGGGCACGCAGATCGGCGAGGTTGGTCTTCGGGTTGCGGGAGGGGTATGGCGCCTCGGTGAGCAGGCGGAGGGTCTCCTCCTCGCGGAAGCCGCCGTTCTCGGCGAGCAGCCAGTTGTCGAAGAGGATGCCCTCCTCGTCGATGGTGCGGCTGTTCGCGGGCATGGAGCCGGGCGCGATGCCGCCGATCTCGGCGTGGTGGCCACGTGAGGCGACGTAGAAGAGGATCTGGTCACCCTCCGTGTTCGACGTCTGTCCGGTGTCGAAGACCGGGGTGATCACGGTGACGTCGGGCAGATGGGTGCCGCCGTGGTACGGGTCGTTGACGGCGTAGGTGTCGCCGGGGCGCATCCGGGGGCCGCGGCGCCGGATGACCTCCTTGACGCTCGTGCCCATCGAGCCCAGGTGGACGGGGATGTGGGGGGCGTTTGCCACCAGGTTTCCGTCCGGGTCGAAGAGTGCGCAGGAGAAGTCCAGGCGCTCCTTGATGTTGACGGACTGGGCGGTGGATTCGAGGCGGGCGCCCATCTGTTCGGCGATGGACATGAACAGGTTGTTGAAGACCTCCAGGAGAACCGGGTCGGCTTTCGTGCCGAGATCGGAACTCTCCGTAATCGCCGCGCGTTCCATGACCAGATGCCCGTCGTCGGTCGTCGCGGCTTGCCACCCGTCGTCGACGACGGTCGTCGCGCTGGCCTCGGTGATGATCGCGGGGCCGGTGACGGTTTCGCCGGGGGGAAGGGCCTCGCGGCGGTGGAGGGGTACGTCGCGCCAGGTGCCGCCTGTGTGGAGGCGGACGGTTCGCGGGGGGGCCGGGCTGCCTTCAGGGGTGGCTTCGTACGGGGCGAGAGCGGAGAGATCGGGGGGTTCGGTGATGCCGGTGGCTTCGACGGAGAGGGCTTCGACGACGATCGGTCGGTCGAGGGCGAAGGAGTACGTGGCGCGATGACGTTCTTCGAAAGCGCGCCGCATCGCGTCGGGCTCGGTGAGTTCGACGGTGAGGGTGGTGTCGGTGCCGTCGTAGCGGAGTTGGGCGCGTCGGGTGACCTTGATGCGGTCCTCGGGGACGTCCTCGTCGAGGAGTTCGGTGCGGGCGGCGGATTCGAGGTCCTCCGCCGTCTTGAGGACGCCGGGCATGGAGGCGGCCTCCAGGGGCGCCTCGGCGGACTGTTCGCGCATCGCTGTGGTGTCGGCGAGGCCGATGCCGAGTGCCGACAGGACACCGGCCATGGGCGGCACGAGGACGGTGCGGATGCCCAGCGAGTCGGCGACCATGCACGCGTGCTGGCCGCCGGCGCCGCCGAAGGTGGTGAGGGCGTAGCGGGTGACGTCGTGGCCCTTCTGGACGGAGATCCGCTTGACGGCGTTGGCGATGTTGGCGACCGCGATCTGCAGGAAGCCCTCGGCGACCTGTTCGGGCGTGCGGTCGTCGCCGGTCTGCTCGCGGATCTCGCGCGCGAGCGCGGCGAAGCGGTCACGGACGAGGGCGTCGTCGAGGGGCTGGTCACCGTCGGGGCCGAACACCCTGGGGAAGTGGGCGGGTTGGATGCGGCCGAGCATCACGTTGGCGTCGGTGACGGCGAGCGGGCCGCCGCCCCGGTAGCAGGCGGGCCCCGGGTCCGCGCCCGCCGAGTCCGGCCCTACGCGGTAGCGGGAGCCGTCGAAGTGAAGGACCGAGCCGCCGCCCGCGGCGACGGTGTGGATGTCCAGCATGGGGGCGCGCAGTCGGACACCGGCGATCTGCGTGGTGAAGACGCGTTCGTATTCGCCGGCGAAATGGGAGACGTCGGTGGAGGTGCCCCCCATGTCGAAGCCGATGACCCGGTCGAAGCCGGCGAGCTGCGACATGCGGGCCATGCCGACAATGCCGCCCGCGGGACCGGAGAGGATGGCGTCCTTGCCGCGGAACTGCCCGGCTTCGGCGAGACCGCCGTTGGACTGCATGAACATCAGCCGTACGCCTTCGAGTTCGTCGGCGACATGCTGGACGTAGCGGCGCAGCACGGGCGAGAGGTAGGCGTCGACGACGGCGGTGTCCCCCCGCGGGACGAGCTTCATCAGGGGGCTGACCTCGCTGGACAGCGAGATCTGCGGGAAGCCGACGCGGGCGGCGAGCGTGCCGACGGCCTGCTCGTGAGCAGGATGCAGATGGCTGTGCATGCAGACCACGGCGACGGCGCGGATCCCGTCGTCGTACGCCTCCTGGAGGGGGCCGGCGAGGGCGTCCAGGTCGGGGGCGTGCAGGACGGTGCCGTCGGCGGCGATGCGCTCGTCGACCTCGACGACCCGTTCGTAGAGCAGCTCGGGGAGCTCGATCCGGCGGGCGAAGATGCGGGGCCGGTTCTGGTAGGCGATACGCAGGGCGTCGCGGAAGCCTCGGGTGACGACGAGCAGGGTCCGCTCGCCCTTGCGTTCGAGGAGGGCGTTGGTGGCGACCGTCGTGCCCATGCGGACGGCCTCGACGGGGTCCTGGGAACCGTCCAGCAACTCGCGTACGCCCGCGACGGCCGCGTCGGAGTAGCGCGCCGGGTTCTCCGACAGGAGCTTGTGCGTCAGCAGACGGCCGTCCGGGCGTCGCGCGACGATGTCCGTGAAGGTGCCGCCACGGTCGACCCAGAACTGCCAGCCTGTCACGTCACTACCCCGCTTCCACGCCGCTCACAGCGCCCGCAGGCCGTTGATCACGTCGCGCAGAATACTCTCGTCCACCAGCTCGGCAGGCGGTACAGGCCGGTTCACATGGACGAATTCGCTGTCCACGAGGTCCCCGACGAGGACTCGTACGACTCCGATGGGCAGATCGAGTTCGGCGGAGAGTTCCGCCACGGACTGCGGGGCGTCACGGCACAGCTCGACGATGTCCACATGTTCCGGGGACAGCGTCGAGTCGGCGTCCGGGTCGTCCGCGTGCGGCTCCACGACGACCACGGCGATCAGGTCGAGACGATGCTGGGCCGCACTGGTGGTGCGGCCGCGTGTCATGGCGTACGGGCGGACGACCGGACCGGCCTCGTCGTCGAACCAGTGGCTTCTTCCCTGACCCTCAGCACTCATGCCATCCCACTACCCGCCAGAAGGCAGATCGGTGCGCGGAGCGGTGCCCAGATGCACACCGACCCGCTTGACGAGGAGCGTCATCTCGTACGCGACCAGACCGACGTCGGAGTCGGCGTCCGAGAGCACCGCGAGGCAGCTGCCGTCGCCGGCGGCCGTCACGAACAGGAAGGCGTCGTCGAGCTCGACGACCGTCTGCCGGACGTTGCCCGCCTCGAAGTGGCGGCCCACGCCCTTGGCGAGGCTGTGGAACCCGGATGCGACGGCGGCCAGGTGCTCGCTGTCCTCACGGGTCAGGTCCTTGGACACACCCGTCGGCAGGCCGTCGCCGGAGAGGACGAGGGCCTTGCGGATGCTGGCGACGCGGTCCACCAGGTCGTCGAGGAGCCAGTTGAGCTCCCCGGACTGGTTGGTCGCGGTGTGGCCGGTCGCCTCTGGTGCGGTCATCGACCGTCCCCCTTAGTCGTTCGTTGTGGTGCTGTGCCGCTGTGGGCGTCGTCGCCCGCGGCGTTCTCCCGGCGGCCGCGCTGCCAGCCGCGCTGGAGTGAGGCCATTCGGCTGCGTACCTCGTCCGCGTCCCGTTCGGCGAGCTCCGTTCCCTCCTCCTCGCGCGGGGCGGGGCCCTGTCTGAGCTGGGGAGCCAGGTTGGCCTGCCGTACCCGCCGGGGCAGCGGCGCCGAGCCGGAGCCGGTCTCCCCCTGCGCGGCGGACGTGCCGGGCACTGTGTCGTCGGGGCCGCCCGATCCGATCGCGGGCCGTCGTGTGCGCCTCGGGAGAGCCGCGGGCTCCGGCGTCTCACCGCGGTCCTGCCCTGCGGAGGGCGCGGCGTCAGACCGGTCCCCGATCCGGTTCGGCGCACCGGGCAGGTCGCCGCGGGATCCCGTGCCACGACGGCGGGTCGGCAGCGGAGCGAGGCCGTTCGGCTCCGGACGGACCGGGTCTGCCGAGGGCTCCGGGTCCGCCTCCTCGCGCCGGGAGCGCTGCTCGGTGACCGGGCGTCCGTGCGAGCTGACCAGCTTGGGTGCCCTACGGCGGGGCAGCTGCACGGGGGCGCTCACCTCGTCGTCGGGGCCTGCCCGGTCCGGTCCGCCAGGGACGCCGGAGACCGGGTGTGCGCCGAGCGGGCCCTTCGCCTCGTCCTCCACATGGGCGAGGGTGCGCCGCGGGCGGAAGAGGCCGCCGCGTTCCCCGTCGTCCTCGTCGAGTGCGTCCGGGAAGTCGCTGAGGGCGTCGAGATCGACGGGGGCCTCCAGCTCGATCGGACCGTCCATGAGCGAGGCGGGGAGTCCGGGCAGGCGGGCCGGCACCTTGGTGAGGGCGGCACGGCGGGTCTCCTCCAGCTCGGCCTCCTTCGAGGGCGTCGGCCGGTCGAGACGGAAGCCGATGCCGTTGGTGTCCGGGACGTCGTCGGTGAGCAGCGCGTCGGGGATGAAGACGACGGCGGTGGTGCCGCCGTACGGCGACGGCTGGAGCGAGACACGGACGTTCTGCCGCTGGGCGAGACGGCTGACCACGAACAGACCGAGCCGGTCGGTGTCGGACAGTTCGAACTCGGGTGTCTCGGCGAGTCGGAGGTTGGCGTCCAGCAGGGCGTCGGCCGCCATACCCAGGCCGCGGTCGTGGATCTCCAGGGTGAAGCCGTTGGCGACCCGCTCGCCGAGGACCTGGACCGCGGTGTGCGGCGGGGAGAACACCGTGGCGTTCTCCAGGAGTTCGGCCACGAGGTGGGTGATGTCCGCGACGGCCGGTCCGGTCACGGCGACGCGGGGCAGGCGGCGGACCTCGATGCGCTCGTAGTCCTCGACCTCGGCGACCGCGGCGCGCACGACGTCCATGAGCTGGACGGGCTTGCGCCACTGCCGGGAGGGAGCGGCGCCGGAGAGGATCACCAGGCCCTCGGCGTGCCGGCGCATACGGGTGGTCAGGTGGTCCAGGCGGAACAGGTCGGCGAGTTCGTCGGTGTCCTCGGTCCGGCGTTCCATGGTGTCGAGGAGGGTGAGCTGCTTGTGGAGAAGGACCTGGCTGCGGCGGGCGAGGTTGACGAAGACCTCGGAGACGCCGGCGCGCAGTTCGGCCTGCTTGACGGCGGCCTCGACGGCGGCGCGCTGCAGGGTGTTGAGGGCCTGGCCGACCTCGCCGATCTCGTTCTTGTCGTACTCCAGGCGCGGGACCTCGGTCTCCACGTCGACCTGTTCGCCGGCGGAGAGGCGGCGCATCACGCTGGGCAGGCGTACGCCGGATGCCTCGTGGGCCTCCAGTCGCAGCTGCCGCAGATCGCGGATGAGGGCGCGGCCGATGCGTACGGACAGGAAGAGCGAGAACAGCAGGGCGAGCAGTCCGAGGATGCCGGCGATGGCCGCCTTCATGATGACGCCCATCGCGACGGGGCTGACGCGGTCCTGATAGCGCGCGCCCGCGTCGTCGTTGAGTCTGCTGAGTTCGTCGAGGACACTGCCGGCGGCGGTGTCCCAGCTCTTGGCGTCGACCGTGCTGGGCCGGCCCGACTGGGAGGAGATGACCGCCTGTTCGGCGACGCGCAGTGGAGCGGTGGAGGCGTTGTCCCAGAAGCGCTCGTAGCGTTCACGCTCGGACGAGGGCAGGTCCGTCAGACTGATGTCGTACATGAGGTCGCGCTGGGCGACGAGATCGGTGACGTCGCGGATCTCCTCGCGGGAGAGCTTGCCGACCACCAGGGCGGAGCTGAGCAACGCGTCCTCGCGGGAGAGCAGTTCGCGGGCGCGGGTCACGTTGAGAAGGGCGCGGGCCTGCTTGTCCATCGCCACGCTGTCGATCCCGTCGAGGGAGCCCAGCAGGGCGTAGCAGGGGTCGACGAGCCGGTTGTAGAGGCCGAGGGCCTGGGACCGGGAGACCGTTCCGTCCTCGACGCTGCTGCGCAGGGACTTGATGCCGTCGAATGCCTCCAGCATGGCGGTGAGGCGCTCGTTGTCCCCCTCGTCCATTCCGTCGCGGACGTCGGGGTCCCTGGCGTTCTTGCGGACGTCGGCGATGGCGGCGTCGGTGGCACTCCGTGTGACGCGCAGCGCGGACAGCGCGTCCGAGGCCCGGCGGTCGGCCAGATAGACCAGTGCCTGGCGGCGTTCCTGCTGCAGGACGCGGACGGCGTCCTCGGTGGAGTAGCCGATCTTCTCGACGAGGGACGACACCGTGAAGAGCTGGGCCACACCTCGCCCCGTGAGTACCGTGGCGAAACCCCAGATAGCGGTCAGGGACACCAGCGGCACGAGAAGCAGCGCCACCATCTTCCGGCGGATCGACTTCCCGCGAAAGTGCATGGCCTCCCCCAGCTCAAACCCCCAGCGGTCAGGGGGGCACACATGTGCGTCAACAATTGGCGCGAGCCTACTACCGACGCACAAGTAACTCGAAGAGACATCCGGAATCTGAACTTCCGCACCGGTGGCGAGACATGGGGAGTTGTCCGGCCATTGCGGGAGATTGCCTACCGCAAACCCTTGGTGCCCTCGATCGCGGATCCTGCCAGGCGCTCAGGCCAATTGGCCGGATCTTTATCCTTCTCGGGAATCTTCGGGACGTGTCGATCGTCCTTCTCTATGGGAAACGGGGGCGGAAGGGGTCACAGGAGACGCATCCCGCCCCCCGGCGGCGTAAACCAGCGCAAGCCGGGCAGCCGCTGGGGAGTGAAGTCTTCGGACACGGGCGGGCGGTCTGCCGGCGGTGGGGAGTGACACGGTGATGGGCACGGCGGAGCGGCACGAGACGCCTCAGGACGGCGAGACGGCGCATGGGTCGGCGCGACGTCCCGAAGCGCTGGATCGCGACATTCCCGAGGGCGGACGCGAGGCACCGGGTGGCCGCGCTGTTCGGGCGGGGGCGAGTGCGGTGACGGAGGACGACCGCGACGTTTCGGCCGGCTCCGGCCGCAGGGCATCGATGCGTGAGGTCGACGGCCCGGCGGGTCAAGAAGGGGCGCCCTACCGGCCGTTGTGGGTGGAGGAGTCCGCCCGGCGGCGCCGAATGCCGGATCCGGTGCGCACCGCGGCGGTGCGGGCGGTACTGATCATCGCGGTGACACTGATCCAGGCGATGGTGGCGTTCCTGTGCACTCTGGCGGAGTCGTGGCTGGCGTTCCCGATGGTGATCAGCAGCGTCGTCAGCACGGTCGTGGCCACATGGGGAGCCCTCGACGTCTGGGTGACCCGCCAGGTGTGGAACCAGCGCCATGGCGTGGTCTCGACACCCAGCAGCACGGCGCGCGCCCTGCGACGGGAGCGGCGCCGGGCCCGGCGTCAGGCGCGGCAGGCCGATCGCGCGCAGGAGCGAATACACGGCCGGGGCGGCACCGGCCGGTTGTCCCACTCCTGAACCCGGTGTAACCGGACTGTTGGGACAGGCGATCAGGTCCACGCGGCGTGTCACCCCTGGCGCAACACGAGCCGCTCACCGCAAGGTTGGTTCGAACTGATCCAACTCAGCGACCACGGCACCCGCACGAGCCGCTCTCCCCCTCCCCTGCCCCGAGGAGTCCGCTCATGTCACCAACGGAGCAAGCGACCCAGTCACACAGTCACGACGACGCCGAGCTCGCCGAGTTCGGCTACAAACCCGAACTCAGGCGGACGCTCGGCAACTTCCACACGTTTGCGGCCGGGATCAGCTACATCTCGATCCTGACCGGCACCTTCCAGCTGTTCTACTTCGGCTACGGCAGCGGCGGGCCCGCCTACTGGTGGTCGTGGCCGATGGTCTTCATCGGCCAGTTCATGGTCGCCCTCTGTTTCGCTGAGCTGGCGGCCCGCTACCCCGTCGCGGGCTCGGTCTACAACTGGTCGAAGAAGATCGGCAATCCGCACCTGGGCTGGCTCGCCGGCTGGATGATGCTGACGGCGTCCATAGTGTCGATCTCGGCCGTGGCGCTCGCCTACCAGTTGACCCTCCCCCAGATCTCGTCGGCCTTCCAGCTCGTGGGCGACGGCACCGGCAAGTACGACGTGGCGACCAACGCGGTCATCCTGGCCGCGGTGCTGATCCTGTTCACCACGCTGGTGAACGCCTTCGGCGTCAAGCTGATGGCGAGGATCAACACGGCGGGCGTGTTCATCGAGTTGATCGCCACCGTCGTACTGATCATCCTGTTCGCGGTTCACATCACGCGCGGCCCGCAGGTGGTCATGGAGACGAACGGCACCGGAGCGGACTACGGGACCGGCTACCTGGGCGCGTTCCTCGTGGCGTCGCTGGCGTCCGCGTATGTGATGTACGGCTTCGACACGGCGTCGTCCCTCGGGGAGGAGTGTCTGGACCCGTCCCGCAACGCGCCACGCGCGATCATCCGCGCGATCGTGGCCTCCTTCGTCCTGGGCGGCCTGATCCTGCTGCTCGCGCTCATGAGTGTCTCCAGCCTCGACGGCGAGAAGCTGTCCACGGACGGTCTGCAGTACATCGTGCTCGACGTGCTCGGTCCGACGGCGGGCAAGGCGATGCTGTGGTGCGTGCTGATCGCCGTCACGGTGTGCGCGCTGGCGGTCCACACGGCGGCGATCCGGCTGGCGTTCGCGATGGCCCGGGACAACAACCTGCCGGCGTCCTCGCTGCTGGCCCGGGTCAGTCCGCGCTTCCAGACACCGGTGCTGCCTACCGTGATCATCGGTGTCCTGGCGCTGGCGATCCTGGTGGTCAACATCCGCCAGCCGCAGATCTTCACCGTCGTCACGAGTATCGGCATCATCATGATCTACCTCGCCTACCTCGGGGTGACCGCGCCGATGCTGGTGGCCCGGCTGCGCGGGCGGTGGCAGCCCGCGGGGGACGGCAAGTTCTCCCTGGGCAGGTGGGGGCTGCCGGTCAACATCGTCGCCGTGGTGTGGGGCGCGGGCATGACGATCAACCTGATCTGGCCGCGTGCCGCGGTCTACAACGCGGCGGCCCCCTACCACTGGTATCTGCGCTGGGGCGCGGTGCTGTTCGTCGCGGTCATCGCGGGCGGTGGCTTCGCGTACTACTGGTTCGTCCAGCGGCACAGGACGGGTGTCCTCGCCGAGCACAGCCTCGAAGCCACCGATCCGGAAAAGGGTGCCTGATCAGCTCGTCGTCGGTGCGGGCCGTTTGAACATCCGTGTCGCCGTGATCTCGGTGTGCGCCGCTTCCCCGGCCGGGGTCGGTTGCGGCAGTCCCGGCCGGAGGTGTTCCTCGACGCGGATGTACTTCAGTCCGGCCCGCAGGTCGGCGTCGTTGCGCAACCGGATGACCAGCGGGAACTCCGCCAGCGCGGTGGTGTCGAACAGGCCGGTGGTGTACAGGAGCTGGACCCCCAGCGCGTCGGACACGGCGCGCTGGAGCTCCAGCAGATAGGTCGCGTTGGCGCGTCCGATCGGGTTGTCCAGGAACAGCGTGCCGGCGTGCCGGTGCTTGTCCCGGCCGCGGTCGTTCGATCGCAGGGCGGCCATCGTGCAGTACAGCGCGATGGCCGCGGTGAGCAGCTGCCCACCGGAGAACACGTCGCCCATCTGCCCGACGGGCACGCGCTCGGCACGCAGTACGGCGTCCGGCTTGAGGATCTCGACGGCGACACCCTTGGGCTGCAGCGCCGCCCCGACTCCCCGCAGCAGCAAGGACATTCCATCGCGCCGCAGGTCGGAGTTCTTCTTCACGGCCGCCCTGGTCGCTTCGTCGATGACCTCGCCGAGACGCTCGGTCAAGGTCGCCTGGTCGGGCTCCTCGAAGCGGATGCGCAGGAACTCCTGCCCGGACCACTCGCCGAGCCCCTCGGGCAGCCGGGAGAGCCGCTGGGCGGACCGCAGGGTCGCCAGTGCCGACTCGACCAGGCCGCGCAGGCGGTCCACGATCGAGTCGCGGTTGCGCTCCAGTTGGGCCAGCTCGTCGGTGAGCACGCGGAGTCGGGGGGCGAAGGCGTCCGCCCACTTCTGGGCGTGCTCCGGCAGCGCGGAGGCGGGCAGTTCGCGGATCTGCTGGCGGGCGGGGGTGCGGACCTGTTCGTAGCGCGTGGAGTTGGCGTGCCGGACGAGTACGTCGCTCGCCTCGCGGACGGCGGCCTCTGCGGCGGACAGGTCGGCGGCGCAGCCGCGCAGCGACCTGCGGGCCTCGGCGGCGGACTGCCGGGCCTCCTCGGGGCTGCCGGGGTAGGGCTCGGGCGCCTCCTGCTCCTCGTCCGGGGTGTGCTCGCGCAGCAGGTCGCGCAGCATCGCGGCGATCTCGTCGAAGCCGCCGGCCGCGTCCTCGGCGGCACGGTGGGCTTCGAGGAGCTCGGCGTGCGCCTCGCGGGCCTGTGTCAACGCCTCGGTGCGGGAGGCGAGTTCGGTGGTCGCGGTGCGCAGCAGGGCCTGCGCGTGCTCGGCGTCGCGCGGCTGGAGTTCCTCGGAGAGCTCGGTGTGTGCCGCACCGTCCTCGGGTGCGTGCCGCTCGGCCTCGCCGCGCAGCCGGCCGAGCTGCTCGCTCGCGCTGGACATGCGGGTCTCCAGGAGCTGGACCAGCTCCTCCGCTCGCGCGGCGGCCGCCTGCCGGGACGGTCCGTCGGAACCGTCGGGTGACTCAAGGAGCTGCTCGGCCCGGGTACGGACCTTGTTGCTCAGCCGGTCCAGTTCGGCGCGGGCCGCGCTCTCGTCGCTCTCCGCGCGTGCCTGCTCGGCACGCAGATCGGCGCCGACGCCGACCTTCTCGTACACCTGGGAGGCGGCCCGGTACGCCTCGCGCAGGGCGGGCAGGGACGCCTTCGGGGCATCGGCGTCGGTGTCCGGTACGTCGTCGGGGGCGCCCGCGATCTCCGAGCGCTCGGCGCGCAGGGCACGCGCGGTGCGGCGTGCGTCGTCGGCGCCTCGCTGGGCGGCGCGGCGGTCCTCGTCGGCGGCGCGGGCGCGTTCCAGGCAGACCTGGGCGCGGGCCTCGGACTCGGTGGCCTCGTCGGCGAGTTCGCGCAGTTTGACCTGCCAGCCCGCCCGCTCGCGCAGTCGGAAGGCCAGTCCGGCCAGGGCGTCGGCGGCGCGCCGGGCCTTCTGGGCGGCCTCCTGTCGCTCGTCGCGGACCTGGGCGGCCTCGGCGGCGGATTCGTCGGCCTCGGCCCGTACGGTCCGCGCCTCGGCCAGCTCGGCCTCGGACTCCTCCATGAACGCCCGCGTGTCCCGGGCCGCCTGCGCCAGCTCGACCAGGTGCCCCGCCGGGCAGCCGGTCCGCCACGAGGCGAGCCGTGCCGCAAGCTCCCGGTCCTTGCCGAGCCGCGCGGCGAGGGTGCGGATCTCCTCGTCCCGCTCGGTCGCCCGCGCGCGCAGCGCCTGCCGCTCCTCGTCGGCGGCGTGCTCGTCGTGCATGGCGGGGTTCGGCGGTACGAGGAACACGTCGGGAGAGGGGCCGCTCGGTGCGTCGGCGGCCGGCGTCGGGGCGAGCAGGGCGGCTGCCGTGCCGACCGCGACGGCGGACCGGGGCAGCAGGGCGGCGTCGCCGAGCACCTCGCGGGCGCGCGCGTGCGTGTCGGGGTCGGTGATGATCACGCCGTCGACCAGTTCGGGCCGGGCGGCCAGCACGCGCGCGTGGTCGGCGGGGTCGACGGCCTGGGCGAGGTAGCGCCAGCCGGGCAGCGCGGGGATGCCCTGTTCGCCGAGGAACTCCACGGTGGCCAGCACATCCGGGCCGGGCGGCAGCAGTCCGCCGTCACCGAGCGCGCTCAGGATCCGGGAGTCGTCGGCGGCGGCCGTACGCAGCTCGAACAGCTGCCGCTCGGCGGCGGAGACGGCGTCGTCGAGGAGGTCGCGCAGTTCGTCGGCGAACCGGTCCAGCTCCTCCGGCGTGAGGACGCTGTCCGTGCGGCCGCCGGGGGCGTCCTGCGCACCGTCGCGTGCGGTCGTGCCCGCCTTGGCGTCGTCTCCCGTGCGAGGAGCGGGCACGCCTCCACGCCTGACACCGGACTCGCCGGTCAGGCTGAGCAGTTCCGCGAGGCGCTCCTCCGCCGCCAGCCCCTCGGCGAGCCGACGCTCGGCGTCGTAGGCACGCTCCGCGGCGGTCGCGGCGTCCGCCGCGCGGGCCGCCGTCAGTTCGGCTCGGGACTCGGTCGAGGCCGCTTCGCGCGCGTGCTCCGAGGCGCGCCTGGAGGCCTCGCGGGCGGTGTCCCAGGCGGCGACGGCCGTCTTCTCGGCGTCGCTCGCGGCAAGGGCGGCACGCGCAGGGTCGGCGTCCGGCGCACTGTCGTCGAGCCAGCCCGCCCGGACGGCCTCGGCGGTCTCCTGCTCGACCTCGGACAGCCGCTGCCGAAGATGCCCGGCCTCGCTGCGGGCCCGCTGGGCCTCGGTGGCGGCGGCGGTGGAGTCCCGGTACGCGGACTCGCTGACCTCCTGGAGCGATGCGGACCGCTCCTCCCCCTCGTTGGCGAGGGTCTCGGCGCTCTCGGCGGCCGCGTGCAGGGCCCGTACGAGATCGACGGCGGCCTTGGCGCGGGCGGCCAGTGCGGGAGCCGCGTCCCGCTCGGCCTCCTGGATGGCGGAGGCCACGCGTGCGACGCGGTCGGAGGCGGCGCGGTGCCGCAGGGCGGCCTCGGCGGCCTGCCAGGCGGAGTGCAGGGTACGGGCGTCCGCGAGCTCGCGCTTCTGGGCGGCAGCGGACTTCTCGGCCGCCGCGAGCGCCAACGAGGCGTGCCGGTAGGCGAGTTCGGCGGCGATCAGCGCGCTGCGCTCGCGTGCCGCCTCGGTGTGGGTGACGGCGTATGCGGCGGCGGTGACCCGCTGGGCGAGGTCGGCGGCCCGCACCCGCTCCTGGGCGCCCCGCGCGGACAGCCGCCGGGCCAGGGTCCGGGTCCGCCGTTCGGCGCCGGTGTGGATGTCGCGCGCGCGTGAGCGGGCCTCGGCGGCCTCGACGATCCGCCCGAGCAGGTCGACGGACCCGGCGGTGAAGTCCCGTTCCGCGATCAGCTCGGCCCGTCGGCCCAGCTTGTTGCCGAAGCCGCTGACCAGGTCGGCGAGGCCGTCGGTGTCCCGGGTGTCCGTGACGGCGCGGAGCAGCAGGTCGGTGAAGTCGGAGTCCTTCTTGACCGCGAAGAGGCCGGCCGCCTCGCCCTCGTCGGCGTTCATCTCCCGCTGGTAGCGGAAGAGTTCGGGGTCGAGGCCGAGGTCGCCGAGGTGCTCGATCCAACGGTCGTGGATCTCCTCCCAGTGCACCTCCAGATGGGGATACGCCTTGCCCGCCTCCGTGATGGCGTCGCGGAAGCCCTTCATGGTGCGACGGCGGCCCTGCGCGCCGGACTGGCCCTCGACGGGCGGCCGTACGGTGGTGGCTTCGGCGACCGGCAGGTTGTCCAGGCTGAGTCCGGGGCCCGGGCGGAAGGAGTACCAGGCCTCGGCGAACTTCCGCGGGTCGTTGGAGACCTGGCGTCCGCGCCACTCGCTGACCTTGCCGACCACGACGCACTCGCCGGTGAGCGTGTGCTGCCACTCCAGCGCGACATGCCCGCAGTCGTCGGCGAGCAGGAACTTGCGCAGCACGCCGGAGCTGGCGCCGCCGAGGGTGTTGCGGTGGCCCGGCAGCATCACCGAGAAGATCAGCTTGAGCAGGACCGACTTGCCGCCGCCGTTCTCCAGGAAGAGCACTCCGGCGGGCGCCGGGCGGCGCGGCGGGCCGACGGGCTCCTCCTCGAAGAACTCCGCCTGCGTCGGCGCGGGGTCGGGCACGGGCTCGCCCACACCGCGCAGGTCCAGCACGGTGTCGGCGTAGCGCGCACCGGCCGGTCCGATGGAGTAGAGGCGGACCCGGGACAGCTCGTACATGGCGGACTCTCGTAAGTCTTCGTCAGATCAGGGAAGTTCGGGGAACTCGGGGTGGCGCGTGGGCTTCAGCCGGAGTGGAACGGCAGTCCGGCGTCGGCCACCAGCTCCAGGTCGTCCGTGTCCTCGGCGGGCAGCAGGGTCGCCGTACCGTCGGTGACCGGGACGACGCCCAGCTCCAGCAGCTCGGCCATGGCGGCGCTGCCGGCCATGTCGCGCACCTGGAGTTGGTAGCGGGCGGTCGTCCGGTAGGTGCCGCCGTTGTCGTCGCCCGTCCGCTGCAGGAAGCCGGAGTCGGTGAGGAAGGCCACCGCCTTGCCGACGATGCCCGTCGTGGAGCCCGCGAGCCGGCGCGCGTCCTTGGTGGCGCCGGTCGCGCTGCGTCTCACCCAGATCCGCCAGGCGGCCTCCAGGCCGGGCGCGTCCGTCGCCGGGTCGGTGTTCTCCCCCTGCTCGTCCGCGCGCTCCTCCAGCCGTCGGCACGCCTGCCGGACGAAGGCGTCGACGCCGTTGACGGTGACGCGCCCGATGTAGCCGTCGTCGGCGAGGTCCTCGGGGCGCGGGAACGCCATGGCGGCGACGGCGAGATGGGCCAGCCCGTGCAGGAACCGGTCGCTGCCGTCGGCCGATGTACGACGCGCGTAGTCCCCCATGCGCACGGCGAACACGGAGTCCTCGGCGGCGGTCACCGCCATCCCCGCGCGCGGGGACACCTCCAGTACGACCAGTCCGAGCCCGGCGGCCACGGCGTCCGCGAGCCGCGCGAACGCCGGGTCCTCGCGGTAGCGGCGCAGGAGGTCGGCGTACTCCTGGTCGCGCGCGGGCTGCACCTTGGGCTGCAGCCCGAAGGCGACGAGCCGCGCCGCGTCGGCGGCGTCGGCGGGTGTGACAGCGGCAGGCGCCGACGGGGCGGGGGCCTCCGCGTCACTCCACTCGACGTGCTCGCTCACGGTCGGGGCTCCTTGCTGCGTGGTTGCTCGGTCATGCTGCTTCCGTCCTGTCCGCTGCCATTCCCGCCGCGTCCAGCAGGGCCGTCCCCACGATGAGGTCGGCGCCGCCGAACTCGGGATCGTCCAGCTCCGTCCCGTCGTCCACGGCGAACAGCAGCTTCTCCTCGCCCTGCCGATAGGCCGTGCCCACCGGCGGGCTGGCCGCGTGCACCGCCAGCAGTGCGACCAGATAGGGCAGCTCAGGGTCCTGCCGTCGTGCCTCGGCCAGCAGCCCGGACAGCCGGCGCGGCGCGTCGGCCGGCAGGTCCAGCAGGACCATCGCGGCCGCCAACTGCTCCTCGCTGAACCGGCTGTCGTCCGGCGTCGCGATCAGGTCGGGCTCGGGCATCTCGGCGCCGAGATGCTCGCGCTCCACGGGAGGCGTCAGCAGTATGTCGACGAGATCACCGACCCGCACGGACACCGGCGTCCGCATTCCCGTCCCGCGCGCGAAGAAGGCGTCCGTGACCCGGACGGCCTGCTCCAGCGGCAACGGCAGGACGGGCGCGACGAGATGGCCGTACAGGTCGATCCCCGACGTCGTCATGGGCGTCGCGAAGGCCTGCCGGTCCTGCTCGGCGCGGAACAGGGGGCCAGCCTCCAGCAGGCGGGACTGCAGCTGGGTGTGTCGTCGGATGCAGTCCTTGACGATGTCGACCAGCTCGGCGGCGCGGCGCTTGTGCTCGGGGTCCTCGGTCTCGTCGCGTGCCTTGCGGATGTTGGTGAGGATCGCGTTCTCATGGCGGTACCGGTCGGCGACATGGTCCAGCGCCTCGGCGATCATGTCGGGTACGGCGCTCAGCCAGTCGACCGCCCGGACGTTCCGCCGGGTCGCGTCCAGAGCCCGGCGCAGCGTCTCGGAGTACTGCACGGTGCGGTACCGGGCCTGCTCGGCGGCCAGCTGCGCGTCGGCGAGGCGGCCGCGGTTGATCAGCACCTCCAGCTTGACCTCGGCGGCGATCTGGGCGCTGGTGACATCGGTGTCGAGGGCGCCGACGAGGACGTTGACCGCCTCGTCGGTCGTACGCAGGTAGACCGTGCCGCCCGGCCCGGGCACCTCCTCGATCAGCTTGAAGTCGTAGTCACGGCGGACATAGCTGCCGTCCGGCGCGAACGTGCCGTACACGGCCCGGAAGCCGCGGTCCACGCTGCCGACGTTGATCAGGTTCTCCAGGACCCAGCGGGCCACCCGCTCGTGCTCGGCCACGGGGCGCTGCGGGGCCTGGGCGGCGATGCGGGGGATGAGGCGAGCGACTATCTGGTCGTGGTCGGCGCCCGTGTCGAAGTCCATGTTGAGTGTGACCAGGTCGATGGCGGCGAGCGCCACCTCCGCCATGCCGTACACCGAGTACTCGCCCGCGAGGTTGGCCTTGCGTGCGTCGAGATCGTGCAGCGGCGCGGTGCAGGCGAGCGCGCGCAGCCGCCGCGCCAGCCCCTCGTCGGCGGCCGGGCCCGGAGCGGGGCGCGGCCCCGCGCTGAGCTGGGGCGGAACACGGTCCGTCGATGCAGGCGAAGTCACGGTGCACAGAGTAGGTCCTGGGTCTGACATCGGCCCAAACGAAGACGCTCCGCTGGTGGAGCCGGGAACTGCAGGTCATCTTGTCCGCGCGGGTCGCCCGTGGTTGCTCGCGCAGTTCCCCGCGCCCCTAGGGCGTGCTCGTCACCCGGCGCTGGTAGACCTCGACGACGCGCTCCAGTGAGTCGTCGAGGTAGACCGCGAGCAGCTTCTCGGCCTCACTCTTGTCACCCGTCTGAAGGGCCTGGAGGACCTGCCGGTTGCGCGCCAGGTACGGCTCGTGCAGTCGCTTCGGGTCGTCCACGACATGGAAGGCGAGCCGCAGCTCGGCGAAGACGCTGCGCATCAGCTCGTCGGTACGGGCGCTCCCCGCCAGGGCGACCAGCTCCCGGTGGAAGTGGATGTTGGCGGTACCCACACCTTTCCAGTCACCTTCGCGCGCCGCCCGCTGCCCCTCCTCGACCGCTTCGGAGAGCGCGTCCAGGCTGTGCGGGGGCTCACCGAGACCCCGCACTACAGCGCACTCGACCAGGCCGCGGGTGCGGTAGATGTCCTCAACGTCCTCGACGGTCAGAACCCGGACGAAGACCCCCCGGTTCAGCTCGTGCACCAGCAGGCGTTCGTGTGTGAGCAGCCGGAACGCTTCGCGCAGGGTGTTGCGGGAGACGCCCAGGGCGCCGCCGATGCTGTCCTCCGAAAGGCGGGTGCCGGGAGAGAAGAACCCTTCGGCGATACGGCTCCTGAGGATGTCCGAGACCCGCTCCGCGGTGCTCGTGCGGCCCAGGAGCGCGCGGTCCTCCGAGAGTGAGGTCAGGTGCTCATCCATGCCGGAATTCAATCGCAGACCACAAGAACGAAACAACACGGGTATTGAGGGATCGTTGAACAATCCTCTACGGTACTGCGCACCGGCACGGCTCACCCCCCAAGCACCCTCCGTCCCCCCTCTGCGAGGTGCCCATGAGCACGACCCCTCCACCACAGGCCCTGACAGACGCCCACCCCACCACTGACGAACGCGCCGGGCACAACCGCGCGGGGGGGGGGGGGGCCACCCCCGGGGCGCGGGGGGGTGGGCGGGGGGTGGGGGGGGGGGGCCCCCTGCGGGGGGGGGGGGGGCCCGCGCGTTCGGGCCCCCCCCCGCGCCGCGACCGCGATCAGTACGCAGCAC